>NZ_JAUBPB010000064.1:0-40191 GCF_036700545.1 Microcoleus sp. SVA1B4 | reverse complement strand
ACGAAAGGCTGACTCCTTACTCCGCCTACACTTTAAGCCATTAGGCTTTCCGTTTTCGCGGAAACGGGTCGCACATTTAACAAATATTCGCGGATCTCGTAACCACATAAAACGCCTTGCTGATACTCCAGTCCACTAATCTCTGGATTTTCTAGTTGTTGTAAGTCAAATCGCACAAGTTCTTGAGCAATAGAACCAATGGGAGCGACTTTCATCAATCTAGTTGCCCAGGTTAGGGTTGTTTCGAGACGATGTTGCAAACTTGGAGCCAACCACCCTTTAGGGCGAGTTCTATTTAGAAATCTCGCTTTTCGATAACGAGTATGGCGGTTTCTCCTGCTCCTACGCAGTGAACGGCGAGACTCCAAGCTGGCTTTAATTGATTGACCTCGGTGAGTCAGTTCTGCACCAAAAATTACGCTTTCTCCTTGCAGTAATGCAATTCCCGTAGTTTGGGAGCCAGGGTCTAATTTAAGAGTGATTAGTTCTTGGGGTGTTTCTACCTGTACTTTGAGGATTATCGTGAATGGATATCTTTTAAAAACAGCAGCTTTGCCAATTGTTAGCAATTTACGACCCAATCCTGGGCGGATTGGATTGAGCGGTCGTTTTTGGGTATCAAGTACAAAAACGAAATTAGACATAAAGTCCTCCATTGCTGGGTAATGTTCGCTTCGAGAATGTTTCAGGAGCTTGTTATGTCAAAAGCACTGGTTTAACCCCGTTAATCCTGTTTAACTTTTGGCGATAGAGCGGAAAACTAGCGTCGCATTCTCCGGTATCATGACTCTAGAAACGTAGGTCTAATCCTGTCTCTGGTAAGGTTCGGGCTTTCTTCTTGCACCGCTCGGAACGAGCCGGACTTCCCAAAAGCCCCCGCTTTTAAGCGTGGGGGTTCCTTACTCTCTGCTAACCCGAAGCATTCGCAGGATTCGCTATCAGATTGCGGATTTGATTTGAGCGTTCAATGTACTCGCGATCGCTCAAAACAGCTTGGCTTCCCTCCAGCGAAATAGCATCTGCCAAATCGAGCCAAGAACGGCAACCGCCGTATTCAGGAATGTAGGGAATTTCGCGGCTTTCTGCAAGGCGATAAGCCCGCAGCAATAAAATATAAATTGGCTGATTTTGTTTCCATTTCAGGCGATCGCTGACAAAACTTTCATTCCAAATATGGTACGGAAATAGCGCAGTAATTGCCGGTTCCCAAGCTACCAAAAAAACATCAGTAATCTCCGCCCAACTACCAATTCTAATAACTTCAGGATGCCAGCCAGATTCGACAGTCTTGACTTGATGTGCAAACTCCGGCTTTAATAAACCCGGCTGTTGGTGTTCAAAAGTTGGATACAGCAAAACCTGTTTGTCAGTGACATTGAACTGTCCTGCTTGCTCGCGAATTCCCCCCTTCCGCAACAGCACAATGGTTTGACCTTGTTCCAAAGCATTAACTGCTACATTCCATTCTTTCAGCGCCCTAGTAGTTGATTTCATGGGAATTTATTTGGGTTTTAACAATAGTAACAAAAATGGTTACTTTCAAGCAAGTACAGCCATTTCTTCCTGTTAAAATTGGCGTAGTCCTGACTATGCAGGACTACCCTTTATTGCTAAATTCTCACTGCAAAAGATGCTGCTAATTCCCGTTCGGGTTCCATACCAACTGTAGGCGGCATGGAACGATTTGCTACTTGCTCGATCAGTTGTAAATGTTGCGGCAGCATTTTAGCTAAACTGTAGCGTTCTAGGGCGGTTTGACGGGCTTTGATGCGAATGTCTGCCATGCGGGTAGGATGGTCTAAAACTTCATCAATACGATCGGCTACTTGTTTCGGTGAGAAGTAATCGACTAGCAAACCGTTCTCTCCGTCGCGGATAACTTCTCTGACTGGCCCTGTGTCGGAACCGATTACTAAACATCCGGTGGATAGAGATTCAATCATCGACCACGATAGCACAAAAGGTCTGGTCAAATAAACGTGTACGTCGGATGCTTGAATTACTTTTAAATACAGTCCGTAAGGTAGGGGCCCGACAAAGTGAACTCGCGACAAATCTAGGGGTACTTTTTTGAGCATATAGTCTTTGTAAGACTCGCCGTTGGGTAAAGAACGACCATAACAAACTCTTTCTGAACCAACGATGACGACGTGACAGTTGGGGCGGCGTTCTTGCACATAGGCGATCGACTCAATGAATTCGGGAAAGCCCCGGTAAGGTTCCATTCCCCGTGAGACGTAGGTGACAATTTCATCAACGCCCGACAAGTCTAAGTTAGGCAAAATTAGTTTAGCACCGGGGTCGGGTTTGAAGTAATCGGTATCTACGCCGTCGTGAAGTGTGGATAATTTTTGTTGTAGTTCTGGCGGAAATTGCGATCGCTGCCAATAAGTGGGTGATAAACCCCAATCGCAAGAATATAAATCGATCAAAATCGGCGCATTTTTGATTCTAATTCTGGCCATATCGTCAACTGTTAAAGGTTCCGCTGGGTCGAAATCTGCGTCGGAACCAATAGCATGATAAAACCACTCGAAATAGCACAAAAGCGGCGTATTTGGAAAAGCTTCTTTGACAAACAATGTCGGCCCCCAACCGGAATGTCCGCAGATAATATCGGGTACGAAACCGTCTGCTTTGAGTTGTTCTGCCATTCTAAATACGGCTTGTCCGTAGATGACGGCACTTTCTAAAGGGCGGACGTATTGGTGAGTCTGCGCGTGGGGTTCTCGGCTGGGGGTAAATGCTGCTTTGCGAACGCCGGGAATGTTCCACTCTGGGCGCTCGTTTTTAGTGCCGAAAACAATTTGATTTTTGGGATCTGCGCCTAAAGCCGTGATAATGTGGCGGTATTGGGCGGGGAAGTTGGGATGGAGAAATAATGCTTTCATTGTCAGTTGTCTGTTGACTGTTGACTGTTGACTGTTGACTGTTTTCTGTTGACTGTTGACTGTTGTCTGTTGTCTGTTGACTGTTGTCTGTTGACTGTTGTTAGTTGGAAGAAAATATTTTGAGGCGGCTAAAAAGCTTTGATTTTATTCATTGGGGGTTGGTGCTTTGCAGATCCAGACACAATCTCGCGGTACTGAAGATGTATTTTTCAGGATGATTTCATAGTTTAAATGATGGAGAAATTTTTCCATAATTGTATCAGTCATAACTGAAAATGCTGTGCCGTCTCGGTGCCCTAGCAAGTTTTTGTCCCACTCGCTGGCGAATTTTTGCCACCCTAATTCGCTAAAAATATTTGTGTGGTGAAACACGCAAATTCGATCGCCCCGCAGCAGTTTGGGAATTCGAGTCAGGTAGTTAAATATATCTACCGGCTCTACGTGTACCATTGTATCGTAACAAAAGCAGACATCGGCTGAACCTGGAGCGATGCCGTCTAATGTTAAACCGTCGAGTTTGACGTAAGAAACGCGATCGTCTCCCAAGCGCGATCGCGCCGCTTGCAGCATTTGACTGGAAATGTCGGCACAAATTAGTCGATCGCAATATTTCAGCAGCAGCGAACCTGTTTTTCCGCCTCCGATACCAATTTCTAAAACCGTATGTTCTTTTTTGATGTACGGTGCAATAAATTGCTGTTCTATTAGCGCTTCGTATTCGGCTAAGGAGTTGGCGGCACCGGCAGCTTTACCTATCCATTCGTCGCCAATATGGGCAAGTTCGGCATTAGTTTTTTGCCACTGTTGGGCGTAACTGTCCCAGGCCCTTTCATAATCTACTCTTGGGCGATCGGTCATTTTATCATCGTTCATTTTTGATTATTTTATAGTATTGATGGCTCAATTTTCAATATGTTCCGCAATTCTTGGCAAATTATATTAAATCCTGCCAAAACTCTACGAGGTGAGTTACTGCCCTTCACTGGGGCGGAGGCTGGCACTGTAAGATGACTAATGACGGCTGAAATATGCTTCGCAGAAAATCTCTGCATAAGCTTGAGTCATTTCCTCAAAAGTATTAAGTGAATCCAAGACATATTTAGCGTTTTCAGCTAACTGCTGCCGCAAAGATTTATCCTCCAGTAAACTAATCAAAGCTGCCACTAATTCGTCCGGGCGATCGGGCGTATAAAACAAACCATTAATTCCCGGCCGCACTTGTTCTCTAATTCCAAAAACAGGCGTTGTAATAATTGGCAAATCGCAGGCCATCGCCTCCAAAATCACTCTCGGAAAACTTTCGACGCGAGAAGTGCAAACAAAAATATCAGCCGATTTGTAATATTTTGCCGTCTCACCAGTTTCCGGGACTACTGTCACCCTTCCCCGCAACTCTGCTGGCAATTCCCCCACCAACTCGGCTAATTTATTGCTGTAAATACTCGGGCGATCGCCCACAATAAAACACCTAATTTTATTGTGCCATTTGTCCGGCAAAAGTGAAAGTGCTTTAACTAAATCCTGCTGTCCTTTGCGTTCGCATACGGTTCCCAGCAGCAAAATTACCACATCTTCCGCTGCAACACCTAAAGTTTTTCTAGCCAATTCAGAATTCTCCGAATTTTCCAATTTGCTTAAATCTAAGCCGTTGTGAATCACTGTAAAATTGTGGTGGCTGTTGAGAGGTAAATACCTTTCCCGCGTGGCATCCGCTACAAAAATAACTTTGTAAGGAAACCGAAAACACTCTAAAGCTCTCGCCGCAATCTCCGAACCAAACCTGTTAAAATAAGTTTGCCAAGGTTCGCTTTCGTGCACGTTCCACACTGTAGGAATTCCGATTTGCCGCGCGGCATCAACTACGAAAAAGTTTTCTAAAGTATTGGCATAAATTGCATCTACTTTTAAACTGGCAATTTCTGTGCTAAAACTGCGGATGGCTTCATCATAAGCATCGCGCTGGTAGATGTGTTCGAGAGGATTGTCGCGCACAATTACTTCAATTCCCTGCTGTTCGTAAGCTTGACGCAGGGGCCCGTCTGTTACGCAAAGTACGATCGGCTTAATCACACCCTCAGCCGCCAATTTCACCGCGATTTCGTACTGATGCAGCGGCGCACCAGTGAAATCCAGCGAATTGCTGCACATCAAAACTTTGATAGGATGGATAGAACTGTTTGCTACTGATAACAAACCACACTCAGCACCTTCTAATTCTTCCTTATTTCTGACATCCGTTACATCCGTTACAAAATCCGTTGCCGAACCTTCTTCCTTCATAAAAACCCGTCGGGGTTGAATATGAAAATACTCATCTTCTAAAGACAAGTGAGGACTGTAAAAACTGTCATTTTTGCCCGCATACTTGCGTCTAAAAGCCGCCACTTCTTGAGGATTGTCGGTAAAACCCCTAGAAGTTCCCTCTTTGTGCAACAACTCCGCATCGGGACAATATACGCACCGATAACCCCGTTCTAACAATCGGTATCCGTAATCTACATCATTGTAAGCAACAGCAAAATTCTCCTCATCAAAACCGCCCAATTCTAAGAACAATTGACGTGGAGTAATCGTGCAAGCGGCTGTTACCGCAGAGTAATTTCGCGTTACCATCGCTTGAGAAAGATAGCCTCGATTATTCTTGTCCATCAGCTTAAAAGCATGACCCGCCAAACCGTGATGCAGCCCGTGAATTACGCCCGCGTGCTGAATTCTGCCGTCGGGATATAACAGCCGCGCGCCGACTGCACCCACAGCGGGAATTTGAGCGTATCCCACCATTTGACTCAGCCAGCGGGGGTTAATTACTTCAGTATCGTTGTTCAAAAACAATACATATTCGCTGTCAACTTGTTCGACAGCGCGGTTGTTAATTGCTGCAAAACTAAACTTGCCCCCAGGATTTTTTATATGCAAAACTTGGCAATTTAATTGCTTTAAATATTCCAGAGTTTTCGGGTCGTCGCTTTCGTTGTCGATAACGGCAATTTGATAATTTTTGTATGTTGTATTTTCTAGAGAATCCAGACATGATTTCAGCAAGTTGAGCTGATTTTTAGTAGGAATAATTACCGTTACTGATGGGCCGTTATCCGGGAAATCCTGGGCAAATATGCCCAAATTTTCTTTAATCGCCCATGCGTGCTGAGCGACATTGCCGTTAATTTGGCGGCGGTTTAGTGCGTCTTGAATGGCTTTTTGACCTGCGGAAAAACTGGCGGGTTTCGCTGCCCCAGATATGGCTGTAGAACCGGGTGCAGTTCGCCAGTGATACAGCACTAACGGCAGGTGCGCGACGTGGCGAGAAATTTCGGTGGCTCTCAAGGCAAAATCGTAATCTTGCGAGCCTTCAAGACCTATCCGTAAGCCGCCTATTTGTTCAAAAATCTGTCTTCTCACGGCGCACAAATGACCGAGATACATATAGGAAAGCAGCAGTTCCGGCGACCATTCTGGTTTGAATTGCGGGGCGAATCGGCGACCTTTGGTGTCGATTTTGTCGTCGTCGGAATAGAGAAAATCTGTGGCTGGATGGGTGGCAAAATATAGGGCTACTTCGGCTAATGCGTCGGGAGTTAGTTCGTCGTCGTTGTCTAAAAACAGGATGATGTCGCCTGTTGCGAGGGCGGCGGCGCTGTTGGTTGCTGCGCTGATGTTGCCGTTTTCTGTGCGAAATGTGATGCGGATACGATCGTTCTTTTGAACCCAGTTTTTCAAAGTGTCAGCAACAGTGAAATCGGTGCTGCAATCGTCGGCAATGCAGAGTTCCCAGTTTGGATAAACTTGATTGATTACGCTGTCGATCGCACTTTCGAGAAAATCTATCTGCGGGTTGTAAACTGGCATTACTACCGAAATTTTTGGCAGGGGTTGCCGGCAGGATTTTAACCGAGAAATCAAATAATCGCGGGCGCGATCGTTCCACTGATTCACCTCCAGCCAAGCGTCATATCTATCAATAGGTTGAGGCACCACAAAACCCGCAGGTGGTAGTAAATCTCCCGGCGCAGTAAACTGTTTTTGCTGCCGATAAATCTTCCCCAACTGGCGGAGCACTTTCACAATTTCCCAGGGCAAGGGCACAATTCTCCCAAGACGCTGTTTTCTCTCCCTCGCCCGCTGCTGAATGGCGGCTGTCAACCTTGATAACTCCTCAAACTTATCTGCACTTCGCTGCCAGATATGGTAGCGCCGCACAGTCAATTTTTTCGGCGCTTGAAAAGACAAAATTTCCCCGCTTTCTAACTCAGCTTGCAGAGAAACGTGCCATTCCCCTGGCGGCAAATCGACAAGGGCCTCAAAACCGCTTTCCGAACTGTTAACCCAGTCGGGAAACACTTCGCCGACATCTTTTCGCCGTAAACCGTAGGCGCATTCTACAGAAGTATCGCCGCACAACAAGCTTAATTTAGCAATTTTGCGATCGTGGTGGCAGCACCAACCTGCAAACAAAATTTGACCCTGACGCTGTTCCCACACTACTGGTACATCTAACGATGCTTGAATCGTGGAAACTAACAACGGATAAGCTGCCAACAAATGCCATTTACCTCGCTCATCTTGCGCTTCCAGTAACACTTCGTGTCGTCCCGCAGGCGCTTCCAATTGAATTGTAAAACCGGATTTTTTCGCAGCCGGAATATTAGAGTGTGCTAGCGCTATATCACTTCTATCTAGGCCGTAAACGCCTGCACAACTCTGGTCTTTAATTCTTGCCCGGACTGCTGTAGTCTCTCTTTTTTGGTGAAAAACCCAGCCGACAATTAGCAGTTTGGGATCACAAACTTGCCAAGTAGTGGGTTGATCTAACGAAAAAATAAATTTAGGGAACAAGTCGCGGATTTTGCGCTGAACTTCCCACACCTTTTCTCTCAGTTGCCACCCTATTGAAGACTTGATTATAGCAAGTTCTGCCCGAAACTTTTCATTTTCCAGGCGGGAGTGTTCTAATTTTTCCTGAGTATCCTTTAATCTTTCCTGATTTTGACTTTGTGCTGTTTCTAACTGAAGTAACTCAGCTAACTTTTGCTGCAATACAAATTCAGTCTCTTCAAATTGTACCTGAGTTTGCCCTAATTCTGCTTCTAATTCTAATACTTTCGCTAAAGCTGTTTGAAATTGCGATTCTTTGCCAGCAAGCTGTACCTGAGTTTGCCCTAATTCTGTTTCTAATCCGAGGAGTTTCGCTAACGCTTCTTGAAATTGCGATTCTTTGCCAGCAAGCTGTACCTGAGTTTGCCCTAATTCTGCTTCTAATTTTAAGACTTTTGTTAAAGCTTCTTGAAATTGTGATTCTTTGCCGGCAAGCTGTACCTGAGTTTGTCCTAATTCTGTTTCTAATCCGAGGAGTTTTGCTAAAGCTTCTTGAAAATTTGATTCTTTGCCTGCAAGCTGTACTTGAGTTGCGCCTAATTCTGTTTCCAAGCCCAACACTTTCGCCTGGGCCTGGTGAAATTGTTCTTGCCACTGTTTGAGTTCGGAATAGCTGGTTTTTTGCTGTTTTTCCAGCAAGCGGATTTTTAGCCAATCTTCAAATGGCCAGACTGGAGAGGCTGGAAAATGAATAACTCGATCGATCGCATCTTTCGATTCGCTGCTGAGATTGCCAGCTTGGGTTTCCAAAAGTTCATATAGTTCTAATGCTTCGGGAAAATATTTTTCTATTAAATTCGGTCTGTGACTTTTGACAATATCGTTGACTAATAAAGATTCTTCAAAATTGTCGCCCGGTATTGCACCTAAGTTAACATTAAATTTTTCGTTGACTCGATCGAGGAAAAGTTCAGGAGTGTTGCCGATGGGGTAAACGTTGGCTAGGAGACAGCGATGGGGGAAACGTTCGTAAAGTTCTAAAACTTTTTGATTGTAGTGAATCCACATTTTTACTGCCATTTCGGGATTTTGCAGCAAGCTGACATCGGTTCCCCGGCGGTAAAGGGAATCGACTACTTCCCAGGGCGATCGATAAACACAGATAAAATTAGCTTCGGGGAGCAAATTCAGCCAAAAATCCCAAAAAAGGGCTGTTCGCGGGTCTTTCCAACCCCAATGTTTGTGAGGAAGTTGATTTTGGTCGATCGCCCTTTTGGCGATTTCGACGTATTCTGGTGCTACCGGAATCGTTTTTTCAAACGTACAGCCGAGTTCATCAATACCGTGCGATCGTAAAACACTTTTGTGAAACTCCACAAAATCAACATTCTCGAAATGACCTTTCACATTTCCGTCTGCCGGGCCCACTAACTTTTTGCCAATATCAACCCCGACTTTTTGAAACAAAGAAGCTGTTAAAGACGTACCGGAACGGTGCATTCCGGTAACAATAAAAACCGACGGTTTGCTGTCATTTGTACTCACAATTTATCTCCCTCGCCCTAATACCCACACCCAATTTACTCACTAATCTCCCGCTAAGCCCAGGGAGCGCCTGACTTGAAACCACGCGCTTCTCAGCTTCCAGAACTTGCTGCTTTCCATTGCCAAAACCCTACACTTCGCTTGCTCTAGTTCTTGCTTCAGATTAATTAGCTGATTTTCGGTTTTTTCCAACTGCGTTTGCACAGATACTAACTGATGTTGAGTTTGCTCCAATTGCATTTGAGCTGCAACTAATTGACTTTGAGTTTCTTGCAAATTTGTTTGAGATTCTTCCAACTTTGTTTCAGTAATCATTAACTTACTTTGATTTTGCTCCCATTCTATCCTAGCCGACTCTAACTTAGTCTCAAGTAATTTGAGTTTGGTCTGAGTAGATCCCAATAAAGACTGCGATTGTCTTTGGTTAATCAGCGATTTAACAGTGCAAGTTTCCAGAATCCATTCCCAACCATAGTTATTGATTGCTTTGACTATTAACACATCCTGCAGCGCCACAGTGTTTTTGGGTAAATAACAGCTCCAACCCGACTGCAAAGCCCCATCAGTTTCAAAATATCCAGCCACATCTGGGCGATCGTAAAAAGGCTCGCACCTCTGTACAACCTCCCCGTTTACCAGCACTTGCAGATCCTCAACTCGACCGTTGAGATTCACATCAGCTACCCATCCTTCCAGATACAAATTCTCCTTATTCGTAAAAGCAGCAACATCAATATATCCTTCTGGGTGGTGATTGAAATTCAACTCCGAAAAATCTCTAACTAGCTCATTTGTGACAACATACAAATCCTGAAATCTGCAGATGCCTTTTTTGATGCGGTGAACAAAAGCTTTGCCACCGCTAACTCTCTCGACACATTCTCTCACAAACTTTTCAGTTACATAAGTTGTGCCGTATTCCTCCTTATCTAAAGACTGGCTTTCGCTTTGAGCACTAAACAAAATACCATTAGCCGGCATTTCTATATTGGCTAGGCGCAAACACTCATCGTGAACGCTGAACATCAAAATGCCGTTAGGAGTCAACAAATCGTACAAATTTTGCAACCAACTTGTAAAAGTTCTTTCCGGCATATGGCTGAAAAAAGAATTAGCCAGAATGCAGTCAAACTTGCGGTCAATTAAATAATTTTCGGGTTTTCCAGTTGAGACAATACCGTTGACGCCCAAGTATTCAGTTTGAAACTTAACCGCGTTAGCATAAATATCAGAAACCCAAATTCGTTCCGGCGGTATTTCCTGAATCAAAAACCTGGTAAATCGACCGTAACCGCAGGCAAAATCTAGAAAAGAAGGTACATTTTCAAAACTGCCAAAATGCCATTCCACAACTTGTTTAACCGTATCCAAGATGCGACGCCCGATCGAATAATAGCGCACCAAAGCCCGATCGCGATCGTCTTTGACGTTGTTCAAGCTGAACAAATACATTTCATCGTCTTCGCAGATATTCAGTTTAAAATTTTCGGGAAACTTAGTTTGATCTTGAATAAATGCTTTGATTACGGGATTTTCGACTAAATCTAAATTGATATCGCTCATTTTTTTTACAGAATTTTAGATAACCTCTGTTGACTGCTCTTTCACTAGAGTATCAGCATTAACAACAGTTAAACACGGTTCGATCAGCAAGTCAACGATGCCGTTACCGCAGGACTCAGTACAAGACTGAACTCTAAACATCGCCACATCCACACAGCGATCCAGATAAGTTAAATCTCCATCTACCGTTCCCACAACCCCAGCATTCAGAAAATAAACACCCGGATTCAGCAAACATTTAAACTGAAACTTCACTACAATTGTCGTTCCCGCTTCCACATACCTAACTGACTGAGTAGAAGCCTTCAAAGAAGCACCCGCCAACTCAAAACCACTAATTGTTTTAATCAACATTCCAAACCTAACTTTGGAAGTTGACCGCGAAAAAGTGACAGAGTAAGTATAAATATAATCTTGACGACCGAGCAAGTGATTTACCACATTTCCCTTCAGCGTCTCGATGTGGGGGTTGATAATTTCCGCTCCACGAGACGGATACCTTACCGTATTCGACGGTATCATCCCCGGATCGTAAAATTCATCGTAATATTCCTGCGGTTTTGAGAGATGTTGCTCCGGTTTAACTTCCCTCTTTGTGCTTTCTAAATTAGCATCCTGAAGCTGGTTTTGACTTTCCTGTTTTGTCAGTTGGTTCAGAGCTCGAATATCTGACTTCAACCCCAGAACCTGATCCGGATCGGCATAAATCAGCTTTTGATACTTAGAAATTACCACCTTCGGCGTGTGAGCGAGCAGCAATTCACCGCTATCCATTAAAATCGCCGACGTACAAAGTTGCACCACAGAAGTAGCTGCGTGAGAAACAAATAAAATTGTTCCGCCACCTTCCTGAATGCTTTGCAAGCGGGCAAAACACTTGCGTTGAAAAGCTTCGTCGCCCACCGAAAGCGCCTCGTCAACCACCAAAATATCTGGCTCGACGCTAGTCGCAACGGCAAAAGCTAGCCTGACAAACATACCGCTAGAATAAGTCTTGACTGGCTGTTCGATGAAATCGCCAATATCAGCAAAAGCAGCTATATCGTCAAACTTTTCTTCAGTTTCTTTTTGATTGAATCCCAGTAACTGAGCGTTAAAAAACACATTTTGTCGCCCGGTAAATTCCGGGTTAAACCCGCTTCCGAGTTCCAACAAAGCGGAGACTCGGCCTTTAACATCGACGCTTCCTGTGGTAGGTGTGAGCGTCCCCACAATTATTTGCAGGAGAGTGCTTTTTCCTGAACCGTTGCGACCGACAATTCCTAGAGTTTGTCCTTGAGGAATTTCCAGATTGATGTCGTGTAGGGCCCAAAATTCGTCAGCCAGTTTTTTGCTGGGGTAAATAATTTCCTTTAAGCGGTCTCCTGGACGATCGTACCGCTTAAAGCATTTGGAAACATTTTTTAGTGAAATTACATTTTCTGTCATCCGATTTTAGATTTTAGATTTTAGATTTTAGATTTTAGATTTTAGATTGACTTTACAGCATATTCGGTGGTTCATAAAGTACATTAGCAGCTATATTGTGTGCTGTTAATCCTCCGGGTGCGGATCTGCGAGATATTGGATAAAACTTGCAGATTGACGGTTGGCGACGCACCTTACACGGGCTAGAAAATTGTGTTTACTACATATACATAGAATATGCTGTATATCTCAAACAAATTTACAGCATATCTCAAACAAATTTACAGCACGTCAGCAAAAGCGGGACGCAAACGCCGGTAAACCGCCCAACCCCCACAAAATATAGCAGCAGAAATTAGCGTGGCGACACCCCATTCGCCCCAATGCTTAACTTCTCCAAGCAGTATGAGGTCTCGATAAACCTCCGAGATGGCGGCCATTGGATTTAGCCAAAATACCCACCCTCGCCACTCTTGGGGGATGATTGATGCTGGGTAGACGATCGGCGTCAAATAAAACCAAAAATTTAGAATAACACCTAATGTCTGAGGAATGTCTCGCAAAAATACAGTCAAGCCGGCTGTCAAATATCCCAAACCAGCAGTTATCAGCAACTGAGGCACCCACACCAACGGCAGTAAACATAAAGTAGCGTTGAGCTTTTGCGACGACACTGCAACTATCACAATCAAAGCTGCTAAACCCAGAGAACTTTCAATAAAAGCTGTAAAAATCGGCACTAGGGGCAGCAAACCGAGAGGAAATACCACTTTTTTCACTAAATTCGGCTGCCCCACCACGGAGACTCCCGACTTGATCAAACCGCTGGTGAAGGCAGTCCAAGGCAGCAAACCTGCAAACAACCAGACTCCAAATGTAATGTCGCTGTTTTCTGGGAAGCCTGCGAGGCTGAGCTTTACCTTGAGGACGATCGAGAATACATAAGTGTAAATCACCAATTGCGATAGCTGATTCAGCAGCGGCCAAAAATTGCCCAGAATCGAGCCTTTGTATTGAGCTTCCAAGTCCCGGCGCACCAATGTTGCCAGCAGATTCAGCTTCGCCCACCGCTGCCTACTTGCGGGCAGCCTGCCGCCCACCCTTCGGGCTTTTTGGGCAACTTCTTTCACAGTTCTCTGCAATTTTTTCGCCCTCGTTCACTACCTTCACACCTAAATCAACTCAAGCTACAACTGTGCAGCTTTTGCTAAACCGCAATTATTCCACAGCCCCGTCGTTTTGATCAAGGATCTGCCACCCTGGCTTGGGCTTCTTCCTTCTTTCTTCTTTCCCCTTCCTTCGGAGGTTATCTTAGCCGATCGCCGATCGCACTGCCGAACCGATCGCCCGTTTTTGCTCGTCGTCGTAGCCCCACCGCCGGAAAAATTTTTCATACTCGCCGTTGGCACTGTGCAAACTTTCTAGCATTTGCGACGCTATAGTTTGACACGCTGCCATTTGCAGCATTTGAATTAAATTGCGCGATCGCTCCTGCACTCTAGCAGAATCGGCCGCCATTTCCTCTTTTTGCTGGCGCGAATGATGTACAACCATTGCCGCCGACATCGCCAAATTTTTCACCAGCAGTTCTGCTACGATCTCAGGAGCCGATCGCAGCGCCTCGACTACTCCGGGTGACGGGTGATCTGCCTCCGGTCGATCGTCCGTTAGATAGGTGACAAAAAACCCCCTAGCACCGTTCTGTGTTTTCACCAGAGAAGCCACAGCTTGCTCGATGTCGGCTTGTAAAAGTCTATCGGACTCAATGAACGACAGTAAAGATTGAGTTAGCTCGATCGCCCCCTCAAAAGTTATGCTTTCCGATGCTAATAAAGAAGATGGAATACTCATAACGAACTCAATAATTTTAAAGATTCTGCTAACAATTGTAAACACTTCCCGCTGCCCGATCGCAAATAAATATGGCTATTATCTCCTCCAAACAACAGCCCCCCGACCCAAATCTACCCGAAGACATAGCCCCGGCCCGTCGCAAAAAAGCCGCCAAACCCCAGGCGGAATCATTGCTAGAATCGCAAGAACTACCCGACGAAATTAACAGCAAACAAGACGACAAAATTCGACCCCAACGGCTAGCTGAATACATCGGGCAAAAAGACTTAAGAGAAGTTTTGGCGATCGCAATTGCAGCAGCCAAATCTCGCGGCGAACCTATGGATCACCTGTTACTCTACGGGCCTCCAGGGTTGGGAAAAACCACAATGTCGCTAATTCTAGCAGCAGAAATGGAAGTTGAATGCAAAATCACCACCGCCCCAGCCTTAGAAAAACCGCGAGATATTGTCGGATTGCTGATTAACCTCAAAGCAGGCGACGTGCTGTTTATCGACGAAATTCACCGCTTATCTAAAGTTACAGAAGAAATCCTCTATCCGGCGATGGAAGACTGTCGGTTAGATATTACGATCGGGCAAGGCAAAAGCGCCAAAATCCGCAGCATTCCCCTGAAACCCTTTACCTTAGTAGGAGCAACCACAAAAGTCGGATCGCTGACATCTCCATTGCGCGATCGCTTCGGCTTGATTCAAAGATTGCGCTACTACGAAATAGACGAACTTAGTCTAATTGTCCAAAGAAGCGCCCAAGTTCTCGACACTCAAATCACCCCAGAAGGAGCCACAGAAATTGCCCGCCGAGCTCGCGGAACCCCCCGGATCGCTAACCGCTTGCTGCGGCGAGTTAGGGACTACAGCGAAGTCAAAAATTTAAAGCCAATTGATGCCGAAGTTGCCTCAGTGGCCCTCGAATTGTTCAACGTCGATCCGCTAGGTTTGGATTGGACTGATCGATGCCTTTTGACAGCAATGATCGAAAACTTTAACGGCGGCCCGGTTGGTTTAGAAACTCTCGCAGCATCCACAGGAGAAGACACTCAAACAATTGAGGATGTGTACGAACCGTACTTAATGCAAATCGGATTTTTGCAGCGCACAAGTCGGGGCAGAATTGCCACAGCCGCTGCTTGGAAACACTTAGGCTTCGTCGGCTCAAAGGAGTAGAAATTGCTGAATTACGCAGCCATTCAGTTTGTAGTTGCGCTTTAGGAGTTGAACTCAACTACAAACTTTGGGGCGCAAAGAGCGCAACTACTAACCTCCCGGCACTCAAGCCCAAGTGCCAACGAGGAATAGAAATTAAATCTCCCGCTCTTTGATAAGAGTGGCATCAGATTCTAAACCATTGGAAACAAACTGCACATTCCGCAGCATTTTTTCTCGCTCGCTTGCAATCTTAATCGCAGTTTCCCAAGTAAAAGTAAAACCTTGAAAAGATTCAGAATCAATCCGATCTTCATCCAAGTCCACAATCACTTGATTAAAAATATTAAATAACTCTGCCTGCAACCGATCGATTTCTTCCAAAGCTTTCGCTTGGCGAATTTGTTGGATCAAACTTAAAATAGCCAAATTAAATTTATCAGCTCGATTTTTTTGTTTCTCCAACAAGCGCGATCGCAACTGCCAAAGCCAAGAAGCCAAAAGAGTGCCGATGGACAAAAACAAGCCAATAGCATCAGAATTAGCAGCAACAAAATCCGGCTTTTCGCGATCGTAATAAGCCTGAGCTCCCTCATGAACGGGCAAAGACAAACTCCCGCTGCCTCCCGGCTGACTAATCATAGCTCCCAGGGAATTAGCAGCTACCAAGTTGCGGCGGTGCTCGAACAAAATTCGCGTAATTTCCTTGACAATTATCGGATCTAGATCCTCCCCAGCCAGCAGATTAGCCTGCACTCCAACGCTGGGTAAATCCGCATCGGGAACTGCAGGCTCTGCCTTGTAAGTACCCTTGGGAATCACATCAGCTTCCAGATAAGGTACTTTAATTCTCATCGCAGATCCTTGGTCAATCGGCACCAACTTGCCACGGGTATTTTGCAACAAATCGCTAACAACATTGCTCCCCGGAGGTAGCACCCTAAAAATAGCATCAACCTCGCCGCTAGCAAACAACTTAGTAGCGTCATCCCAAGAGCCAGCAGTAAACTTAAAATCGCTTTCTTTCAAACCGTAATGTCGGCTGACTAACCAAAAAGAAGTATAAGAACCGCTGCCTTCAGCCATCAGCGCAATATTTTTTCCCTGCAAATCAGCAACATTTTGAATACCAGACTTTTCCGAAACAATTAAGTGAAAAACCTCATTAAACAAAGCAGCGACTACCCTCGCCGAAGGCACCGCCTCTGTATTGTTCTGCACGATCGCTAACTGCACCTCATTTGCCTCCAGCCAGCGCATATTTTCCTCAGCACCTTGACTCTCAATAACTCGAATTCGCAGACGCGGATTTTGTTTCGTAATTACCTCAGCAATTGCCTGCCCGAAAGGATAATAATTCCCGCTTTTCGCTCCAGTCGCCAGGGTTAATTCATGGACTCGCTGCTTGTCTTGGTGCAGATTCCACCCAAAAGCTCCAATCAAGACAACACTTAATAGAGCAATGGGAACCAGAAATTTATTTTGCATTAATGTTGAGACTCCATAGAACGTGGCAAAATCAAAAGTATTCTCGATCAAAATGAAAATTGGACTCTGGAAATTCGACGCACCCGATAGTGGAGGAGCCAATGCCCGATGCCCGATGCCCGATGCCCGATGCCCAATTCCCAATTCCCAATTCCCAATTCCCAATTCCCAATTCCCAATTCCCCATCTTCCATGTTAATATCCCTCAGAATAGAAAACTTTGCCTTAATTGACTGCCTGGATCTAGAATTTGGCCCGAGTTTGAACGTATTTACAGGGGAAACCGGCGCTGGTAAATCGATTATCTTAGATGCGATCGATGCAGTGTTGGGCGGGAAAGTCGATCGCCGATCGATTCGCACCGGAGCAACGCGGGCAATATTGGAAGCTACCTTTGAATTGGACAAAGCTTCCGCAAGATGGCTGGGCGAGCAAGAAATCGAACCCATAGACGGAAATTTAGCCGTTTGCAGCCGGGAAATTAACGCATCAAGCGGTGCTCTGCGTAGCCGATCGCGCTTGAACGGAATTCTCGTCAACCGCCAGTTAATGGATCAACTGCGCGATCGGCTGGTCGAAATTACCGCCCAAGGCCAAACCGTCCACCTCGGACAAGAAACCCTCCAGCGAGAATGGCTGGATTTATACGGCGGCAAAAAGCTCACTGAAGCGCGATCGAGCATCACCTCCGCGTGGCTGGCAGCCAACAGCGCCAAAACCGCCCTCAAACGCAGGCGTCAGTCGGAACAGCAGCGACTGCAAAGACTTGATTTGTTAGAATACCAAGTCCGAGAACTCGGCGAAGCCCACATCGAAGACGCCGACGAACTCGAACAGCTAGAACACGAATCAATCCGGCTGAGCCACGTCGTCGAATTGCAGCAGCAAAGTTACCAAGTCCACCAAGCCCTGTACCAAAACGAGGGCGACAGCGCATCAGCCGCCGACTTGTTGAGCAAAGCCGAAGGAATTTTAAGCGACATGGCGGTTTACGATGTGCAGTTGCAACCAATCCTAGAAATGGTCAGCGATGCTTTAGCTCAAGCCACAGAAGCCAGTCGGCAAATTAGCAGCTACGGCGAACAATTAGAAGCAGATCCCGAAAGACTCGAAGAAGTAGAAGATCGGATTCGCGAACTCAAACAAATTTGTCGCAAATACGGGCCGCTCAAAGAAGCGATCGCCTACTACCAAAGCATCCAAAACGAACTGAACGAACTTTTAGAAGGAGGCGAGTCAATGGAAGCCTTAGAACTCGCATATCAGACCGCTTTAGAGCAATTAAAAGACGCTTGCAGCCACCTCACCACCCTGCGACGCGAAGCAGCCCTCAAACTAGAAACGCACCTCGTAGGAGAACTTAAGCCGTTAGCAATGGAAAAAGTGCAATTTCAAGTCGAAATCTCGCCTTGTACCCCAACCGCTACCGGTGCCGACCAAATCGCCTTTTGTTTCAGCCCCAATCCGGGCGAACCTTTGCAACCTCTGGGCGCGATCGCCTCTGGGGGAGAAATGAGCCGCTTTCTACTTGCTATCAAAGCCTGTTTTTCCCAAATAGAAAGCGCCGGTACGCTGATTTTTGACGAAATCGACGCCGGAGTCTCCGGGAGAGTCGCCGGGGCGATCGCCAAAAAACTCTACCAACTCTCCGACAAACACCAAGTTCTCTGCGTCACCCACCAGCCGCTGATCGCCGCCATGGCTGATTGTCATTTTCGCGTCAACAAGCAGACGATCGAAGCAGAACCAAGTATCGGCGAACCCGCAGCCGACTCGGAACCAATGGAACGCACAGTAGTGAGAGTTGCCGCCCTCAACAGTGAGCAGCGACGAGAAGAACTCGCCCAACTCGCCAGCGGCCGCTCAGCAACAGAAGCCATCGCCTTCGCCGAATCCCTGCTTGTCGAAGCCGCCGGATTGCGCCAAACTCAGTCTGCCAAACCCTGATGACACACTTGAGCCGATCGGGGGGTTAAAAGGCGGAGTTTTTTCAGAGTCGGAGGTTACACTAAAAATATCAACTGCAAATTTTACAAAAAAAAGCTGAAAACCCTGTGAATTTAGTGGGATGAAAGCTAAGAGCAGCAAAATAGAGAGAAATTCTAGTTAAAAACCACAATTGTGTAGAGAAGGGCACACATCACTAGCAACTGGTAGTGTCACAATTGCGGCTAGTCCCACAAGGCCACCCCTCTTTCAGCAGTCCTCCCGCCAGTACGCATTCATGTTACTGGGGGCGATCGGCTCAAAGATCGGCAGAACTTACTTAAACCAGGCACGCACAATGTCAAAATCAGTTAATAAACCATTTAAACAAGATTCGCGCTCTCTAAAAAGATTGCAGCACTCCCACCGCCTCGTTACTCGCCCACCCTCCCTTGGGCAGCAAGGCCAACTGAATTTCCCTTGCCTTGTGGCCGGAGTTCTGTAAACTGGGAAATACTTTCACCAAGAAACGAGCGAGAAGCCCCGGGCTACCGACATGGGGAGGAAAGCGGCAGCGACGACCGTCGCCTAACATCTTTATCCTCAATTAATTCCTTCATAGCAGAAGATAGGCTACGACAGATTTGACCCCTGCTGTAGATCTATCTACAGCAGGGGTCAAATCATGAACATAAACAGAATTATAGTGTTTATTTTTGACAGGATGAAATCCTACTATGATAGTATCATTTAACAAGGAGGAAAGAGAATATGTTTGGATGCCAACAAAATCTAATAAGTCCCAATACAGACTTAAAAGCAATTCTAGAATTCCTTTGTAGCGAGTCGTCAAAGTTGACGAACTGCGGAATATATTATGCTCGCCAAATGTACTTCAAGACAGGCAAGATACCGAGTAGGGCCCAGTTGCACAAAGTGCTTGGTACAGAAAACCAGAACTTGCATTACAAAGCATTTTATTCGGATACCGCGCAACAGATTTTAACTACCGTCGCTGAGTCTTTTAAATCCTACATTGGACTACTGAGAGGAATTGGCAAAGGCACTGTAACCCAAAGACCTAGATTACCGAATTATCGACAAGGCGGTCTAGCTTTAGTGACTTATACAGGTCGCTCTGTCCGGCTTAAGGATGGACTACTGAGATTCCCATTGGGCAGCAAGGTTAAAACTTGGTTCGGCTTGGATGCTTTCTATCTTCCTCGGCCTACCAATCTCCACTACAAAGCAATCAGAGAATATAGGATTATACCTCGAAACGGTGCCTTCTATTTAGAGTTGATTTACAAACTGAAAGATGTCCAAGTAGAGGTAGACCAATCCAAGGTCTTGATGATAGACCACGGGATGAACAATTGGTTGACTTGTATCAGCAATGTGGGGACTAGCTTAATAATTGACGGACGACATCTGAAGTCCATCAATCAAGGATATAACAAGCGTGTTGCGTTTTTGATGTCAGGGAAAGCGAATGGTTACTGGTCAAAACGATTGGAGGGTTTAACTGAGAATCGCAATCGCACCATGCGGGATGCTGTCAACAAAGCAGCTCGAAAAGTAATAAATCATTGCTTGCTCAATAAAATTGGTACTGTAGTATTGGGCTGGAATGCTGGAATGAAAAATGGTATTAGTTTAGGAAATAAAACTAATCAAAATTTTGTTCAGATTCCAACTGGCAGGCTAAAATCCCGTATTGCTCAGTTATGCGAGCAGTACGGGATTCGGTTTGTGGAAACCGAAGAGTCGTATACGTCGAAGGCTTCCTTTATCGATCTTGATTTGCTACCTAAATTCTGCGAAAAACCAGAAGGGTGGCAACCTTGCGGTCAAAGAATTAAGCGCGGATTGTACCGTACTCTGGAAGGTTTGTTGATTAATGCTGATTGCAATGGGGCAGGCAATATCGGTAGAAAAGTAGCGGCAACTTTGGGGCTTTGTCTCAAAGAAGTCAGTAGAGGCGCATTGATAACGCCTTTGAAAGTCCCTTTATGGTCTTAGTCAAGAATCCCCCTGATTCATCAGTGGGGAGTATCAATAATCAACTTCCCGGCTCTCTTAGCTTAGAGACTAACCCTTACACTTAAGCTTCTGTAAAGGTCTATGAAATCTGCATCTTCCACCAATTACTCTTCTCTAGACAACGTGATTGATGTCGCTGTTGTCGGCGGTGAAAATCATCATCAGGAACGCTATCCTGCCCCGGAAATTAGGAGCAGTGCAATTATCCCCCGCCAAGGAAACCTCTCTGGCATTCTCGACCTTCTAAATAAGCAAAGTTTCACAGTAGTAGTTAAGGAAGTAGAAGACAAACTGAAGGTTGTCAATCAAACCCTGGGAATGCTCGACAATATCCTGGAGAGCGAGGGATTTGATGCCATCCTCAACGAGATGTTGCAGTCGATTACCCTCAAAACAGGGGAATTGCTGAATGCCGATCGCAGCACGATATTTTTATTAGACGACGAAAAAAATGAACTCTGGGCGATCGTCGCTAAAGACGAAAATGGCAAAAACCTAGAAATCCGAGTTCCGGCCCACGTGGGCATTGCAGGAGAAGTAGCCACGTTCCAAAAAGTGGTTAATATCCCTTACGATTTTTACAACGACGAACGATCGGCTAACGCCAAAAAAACTGATGAAAAAACGGGCTACCGCACTTATACAATGCTGGCAATGCCCCTGATTAATGAAGATACAAAAGAGTTAGTAGCAGTTGTTCAACTGATTAATAAACTAAGACCAAACCACGAAAAATACCCGACTTTAGACGAACAAATAGACAGGCACGGATTTACTAAAGAAGACGAACAAGTTTTTAAAGAATTTGCTCCCTCGATTCGCCTAATTCTAGAATCTTCCAAATCTTTCTACGCAGCAACTCAGAGACAACGAGCAGCAACGGCGCTGATGAATGCCGTCAACGCTCTTTCTCAGAGCAGTTTAGACTTAGAAGATACCCTAAAAAGGGTGATGGATCAAGCCCAAGAACTCATGAACGCCGATCGCAGCACCCTGTGGCTGATCGACGAAGAGAAAGACGAACTGTGGACTAAAATCCCGATGGGCGGCAACCTGAAAGAAATTCGCATACCCAGAACCGCAGGTTTTGCAGGCATCGTCGCCCAATCTAGCGAACCGCTGCTGATTCCCTTTGACGTGTACGACGACCCCCGCGCCGCCACTTCCAAAGAAGTAGATCAAAAGTCGGGCTACCGCACTTGCAGTATGCTTTGTATGCCCGTATTTAACTCGGACAAAAAATTGATTGGCGTCACCCAATTAGTTAATAAAAAACGACAAGGAGAATTCCCCCCCTACAACCCGGAAGATTGGCCTCACGCCCCGGAACAGTGGAAAGCGAGTTTCAATCGCAACGACATGGAATTTATGAAGGCGTTTAACATCCAAGCAGGAGTCGCGCTGCAAAACGCCAAACTGTTTGCCGAAGTCAAACAGCAAGAACAAAGACAAAAAGATATGCTACACGCCTTGACTAACGGCGTGATTTCTACCGATAAAAAAGGCAATATAGTAGCGACAAATCCCAGTGCCAAAAACTTACTGGGTGTCAGCGATGCAGAATTAGGCGAAGGTCAATCTTTACGTGAGTTAATTAAGTTAGAAAAAGGCGATTTTGCCAAATGGTTTGATGCGTCTTTGTCTCCCGAAGACGATAAGGATCGCCAGCAGTATTACCCCGATCAAGTTTTGCTTACTTTGGAAGGAGAGGGGCAGAGTATCAATCTCTCGATTAATTCAATGACTGACGCTACCGACCCCAACAAGGTAAACGGCGCGTTAGTCGTCATGGAAGATATTAGCAGCGCCAAGCAAATCAAAAACTTGATGTACCGTTACATGACGCCAGAAGTAGCCGAAGCTTTGTTAGCTTCAGGCGATACAGGATTGGGCGGTAAGCGCAAAAACGTTTCGGTGCTGTTCTCAGATATTCGCAGCTATACCACACTTACGGAAAAATTGCAAGCCGAAGAAGTGGTAGTGATGCTGAATAAATATTTTGAAGTGATGGTAGATGTCGTATTCGAGTACGGTGGGACTCTCGACAAATACATCGGTGACGCTCTGATGGCAGTTTTTGGCTCTCCAGCGCCCCTAGAGGATCATGCTTGGTGCGCTATGCAAACGGCGGTGAAAATGCGGGAAAAACTGGCTGAGTTTAATCGAGATCGCGTGGCACATGGGGAATTGCCGATCGGCATTGGTATGGGCGTGCATTCCGATGAAGTTGTCAGCGGCAACATCGGTAGTAGCAAACGCATGGAATTGACTTCGATCGGAGACGGTGTAAACCTCGCCTCTCGCTTAGAAGGCGCCAGCAAGCAGTACGGCACCGACTTGATTATCAGCGACAATACTTACCGAGATTATGCCGATCGGCTCTACGTGCGAGAACTCGACTTTATTACTGTCAAAGGCAAAAGCGAACCTGTAATCGTTTACGAACTCGTCGGCATCCGCGAGGGATACTCGCCAGTGGGCAAGTCACTAACCGAAACACAGCAACAAATTATAGAACATTACACCAAGGGGCGCGAACATTACAAAACTCCAGTCAGCCAAAGACTCTCAGAAAGTGAGGTGAAAAACATCTTAAAGGATGTCGCCGAAATGCCAGAGGCAGAGATTAAGAAACTGTCCTACAATCTAGAGCAACAGTTGGAACACGAACTAAAGAACCTGTTATATCAACTGAAAAAGCTGTCAGAGTACGACCCGAAAAACCTGTCGGAAGCAGACAAACTCATCGTACTGTTGCAGCCAGAAATCCAACTGCTGAAATTGGAAGGAATCAAAAACCTCTCGGAAGACGAAGCCAAAATGCTGCTGCAAGCAAAAATCAAGCCCCTATCAGCAGATGATATTAAATACTTGCAAGAAGGCGAAGTCAAAAAGCTGTTGGAAGCAGACATCTTAGAACCATCAAATCCCCAAATCAAGCGGTTGAAACCAGGAGAGATCAGGCAGCTATTGCAGGCGAAAATTAAAAGTCGAGCCTGCGAGACAGTTGCAGAAATGTTAGATGAGGAATTTGAAAACCTGGGACTCGATCGAGTGAAAAAACTGCTGAGCGAGTTTAAGAAAGCCTTAGAACCAAAAGCCAAGCAAGCCTTTAAAGACGCTGAACGCGAATTTAACGCCGTTCTGGAAGTTGACCCGAAAAACAAGGCAGCTAAATTGCACGTCGATCGCTGTATGTTATTTCAACATGGGTTTTCAGACGTACTCAACTGGGATGGTGTGTGGAATCTCACAGAAAAATAGCAGTAGCCCACAGCAAATGCGGGCGGTAGCGTCAAGGTTCGGGGCGGGGGCGATCGCGATCGGGGGTGCGCCTCCCATCCCACCACCAATTAACCTTAATATCCTATTGAGGTTAATTATAAATAAGCTCCAACAGGTATTATGGTTAGATAACCGGATTTGAACTCGCAAGCGAGATGCCGGGGTTTCCCCCTACCTGTTTCGTTCGCACTACCTACCGCAACAAACTTAGCACTTCTATTATTTGAAGCGCTTAAAAATAGTTAGGACTGGCGGCAGCGTTACCCGGTTTCTGAGAAAAATCTTGGAGAAAGGCGACGAAACATCCGCTCAAAAACCGGGTTTATTACCCCGCCCGCCTAAGTCTTAATAGCGTTAGGGGCTCCTAAAAAGAGCTTCCTTCGCAGATAGTCAATGTTCTAGTCTTAGATATAGAAAACCACTAGCGTCAGTTATGAATAATTGGAATTCGCAATCGGGAGATGTTGAGTGGGTAGATCAGGTTTACCAACTATTGCTGGAGATTGCTCGGAGCTCCCTGTCAGATATCCCCAGAATCCCGGAAAATATCACTGTTAAGGCTATTCCTCTGATCCAGAAGGTACAAACCATTCAACAAAGACCTGACGGGCAAGTGTTCAAATCAGGTTCCTTTTCAGTAAACGATCACGAATGGGTCGATCGAGTCTGTCAACTATTGGTAGAACTAACCAGCGCGTCTTTGTCCGAACAGCCTAAAATGCCGGAAAACCTGGCAGGCCGATCTTTAGCCCTCGCCGATCGAGCAAAAAAAATTAAAGAAGACATCGAAGAAAATGCAGCCCAAACCCCAGCAGATGAAGATGACAATTCTTTACAGTCTCCAGACGCGCTGCTTTCCCTCTTGCACCACAGTTTGAAAGCTCAGCGCGCCAAAAGCTACAACCCCGATGCCCCCGAATGGCAGCAAGTCTTGAGCCTGCTCGACGTAGTGCAGTCAATTTACAAGCAAATCCAAAATTAAATTCCAGCTTAACTCAGGCGCTTCTTGATTGTGCGAGAAAGCTGGCTTTTAAAGGCGGTTGCTATTTGACATAAAATTTTTTTTGCCCTAGCCCAAACATTTCCGATTATTGCACTTTTGTCAACTACACTAGGTTTAATCGGTTCTAGGGCAAGAGAAGATGAGCGGACAAAACATCGGCGATTTGTCAAAAGAAATATTAGCCGATCGCTATCAGTGCGATCGGCGGCTCGGCAAGCAAGCAGGAAGGCAAACCTTACTCGCCCGCGACTTAAAAACCCAACAGCAAGTAGTAGTCAAACTCCTCTCCTTCAGCAGCGACTTTAACTGGGAAGACTTAAAACTGTTCCAGCGAGAAGTCGAAACCTTAAAATCCCTATCCCATCCCGCAATTCCCCGATATCTCGACTCCTTTGAAATCGACACGCCCAAGCGCAAAGGATTCGCCCTAGTTCAGACTTACATCGCAGCCAAATCCCTACAAGAATATCTCTCAGACGGCCGCACCTTCAGCGAAAGAGAAGTCAAACAATTAGCCACAGCATTATTAGACATCCTCGCCTACCTGCACCAGCGACAGCCCCCGGTGATTCACCGCGACATTAAACCCAGCAATATTTTACTCAAGAATCGATCGGGAAACAGCGTCGGCGAAGTTTACCTAGTCGATTTCGGTGCAGTTCAAACCCTAGCAACGCAACAAGGGAAAACCGTCACCGTTGTCGGAACTTATGGCTATATGCCGCCCGAACAATTTGGCGGGAGAGCAGTTCCAGCTTCCGACTTGTACAGCTTGGGAGCCACCTTAATCGCCTTAATCACCAAGCAGCATCCAGCCGATTTGCCACAGCAAGATTTGCAAATCGAATTCGAGCAATTCACCCAACTGAGTTCCGGTTTTACCAATTGGCTGAAGTGGATGACGAATCCCAGTTTAGAATGCCGTCCCGCCTCAGTCCAAATAGCAAAAGAAGTTCTAGAAAAACCACAGGAAATAAATAAATATTCCCAGACATTGAGACTGGGAAAAACGCTAGATACCTCTACGTTGTTCAAGAATGCGATCGGGCGCAGCACTTGGATGGGCACTCTAGGTGTAGGAGCTTGTGCAGCAATTTACGGCACATTTATTTTTCCGGTAGTGGCGACAATTTTCGGAGGATTAATCGGTCTTCTTCTGGGCTTGCTGCTGGGGTTGGGGAACGGAATAATCGTAGGAATTGTGACCCGCTTGTGGTTTTTTCCCCTAACTAATCCCAAACTTCACCGACAGGTTTTAACTGCAATTAGTATTGTACTCTGTACCTCGATAAGCATCGTCTACTTTCGGATAATGGGTTGGAATAAGCTAAACGATTTGAGTTTGGAGATTATTTTCGTGCTACCACCGTCGCTAATTGCAGGACTGTCAATGGGGGCAAGTAGCAAGTCTATTGCCCGGTGGTATCAAAAAGAAAGTGGACTCTAATCTAAAATTTACAGTTCTGGACGCACTCCGACTCCTAGAAACCGGGTTTTTACGAAAAGCCACGTTACAACCGCCAGACTCGCTAAAAAACCCGGTTTCTGAACCCCGACGTTCCCCTCACACTCAAATTCATGTAAAAAAATATGACCAGCAAAATATTAGCAGAACGCTACGAAGTGCAGCGACAACTAGGAAAACAAACTGGTCGCCAAACGCTGCTGGCTCGTGACTTACAAACTCAAGAATTAGTCGTCATCAAACAGCTATTCCTCGGCAGCGATTTTGAATGGCAAGACCTCAAGCTATTTGAACGGGAAGCGGAAACTTTAAAAGCACTTTCTCACCCAGCAATTCCGCGCTACCTCGATTACCTGGAAATTGACGAACTAAACAGTAAAAGTTTTGCGCTGGTACAGACTTATGTAGAGGGAAAAACTTTGCAAGAGCATTTGCGATCGGGGCGTACTTTTAGCGAAAGCGAGGTAAAACAATTAGCTAAATCGCTGTTAGCAATTTTGAATTATTTGCACAAGCAAAATCCGCCTGTTATTCACCGTGACATTAAACCCAGTAATATTTTACTGCACAGCAGATCAGGTAACTCGGTCGGACAAGTTTATTTAGTTGATTTCGGTTCGGTGCAGAACCAAGCTGCAAAATTTGGCGGCACAATTACAGTAGTGGGAACTTACGGATATATGGCACCGGAACAATTTGGCGGGCGCTCGGTTCCGGCTTCTGACCTCTACGGTTTAGGTGCAACTTTAATTTATTTGGTAACGGGTTTGCATCCCACCGAACTGTCACAGCAGGATTTGAAAATTCAATTTTCCGATCGGGTACCGCAGCTCAATCCTAATTTAATAGATTGGCTGGAGTGGATGACAGAACCAAGTTTGTCCAAACGGTTATCTTCGGCTAGGGAAGCATGGCGAGGGCTTAAAAATCCCCGCCCGATCAACAAAAATCCTATGGTGGTGCTGCAGCCACAAGGCAGCGATATTAAACTTACAAAAAAATCGGAATTTATAGAAATTGTAATTCCGCCACCAGGCATCGGTTTTGGTTTAATTGCCACGCTTTCGGCTGTAGTATCTGCGAGTCCAGTCTCATTTATAGCAAGGGATATGTTGAGCGATGCGTTAAAGATAAATCCCCAATTTTTTATAATAATATCAGGAAGTTTGTTATGTATGGCAGGACTAAAGTTGATATTTGCACTATTTAGGGAAAGGCGGCTCAGAATTGATCGGCTGCAAATCTCGCATACAAGCAATCTGCTGGGGTTGAGATGGAATCATGCCAAGCCATCTCCTAGGAACGAGATTTGCCAGTTGAAAATTCAACAACGTGAATATAGAAACAGCGGTATTGGTGTAAAAGTTATAAAAGTTATGATTTTTGCTTTTTCAATCCCTAGAGAGTTATATCAAGCCGCATCATTACTTATGCAGGAGAGCCACTCGGAAGTGAGATTAGGGAAAGTCTATCAGATGATAGTTCAAGCAGGCAACCACAAATATCAGTTAGGAGAGAAGGAGGGACTAAGTGAATCAGAAATCAAGTGGTTAGCAACAGAACTGAGCCAGTGGTTGGGTTTGAAAATTAAAATAATTTTGACAGACGGTAAACAGAATAAATGGTTCTGAACATATCTCCCTCGCCCAAACAAAGCTTTGCGCCCTCAACCTGTGGGATGGGCGTCCCGCCCGTACCTCTCAAATTGTGGGATGGGCGTCCCGCCCGTCCGCTCTCTTTTGTGTGGGATGGGCGTCCCGCCCGAAAGCGTGTACTCTCCCAGCCGGCGACACACTCCCCCGCTTTCGGTCAATCTCATGCAGCCGAAAGGCCCGATCGCCCGTAAAATGCTATCAAAGGGATTTGGCAAGTAGCACTCATCCCAATCATCTGTTAACTTGGAGATATTGTTGTGGACTTATCGCTAATTCCGGCACAGCCGAAACCAGGACTGCTCAACGTCCTCATCGAAATTACCGCCGGTAGCAAAAACAAGTACGAATTTGATAAAGACTTGCAAGCCTTTGCTCTCGATCGGGTGCTTTCTTCCTCAGTCCAATATCCGTGCGACTACGGCTTCATACCCAACACCTTAGCCGATGATGGCGACCCCCTCGACGGCATGGTGATGATGGATGAGCCCACATTTCCAGGGTGCATAATCGCAGCCCGTCCGATCGGAATGCTGGAAATGATCGACGGAGGTGACAGGGACGAAAAACTTTTGTGCGTTCCCGACAAAGACCCCCGCTACGCTCACTATAAGTCCCTCAAAGACGTAGCCCCCCACCGCTTGGACGAAATAGCCGAATTTTTTAGAACCTACAAAAATTTGGAGAAAAAAGTCACGGAAATTCTGGGTTGGCAAGATGTCGATCAAGTCATGCCCTTAGTGGAAAAGTGCATCGCAGCCGATCGCAAATAAGCCCTTAGCCCGCACTCCTCGACTGCAACCCGACTAAAAACTCAGGGGGCCGAACTTAAGGCGATGCTGCACGTCAGGCGATGCAGTCGAGGAACGGGTAGCTAGAAGGTCAAATCCGTCGTCAATGCCGAGTCACCGGAACAGCATTCCCCAAAACCCCGCCCCGGCCCCAATCTTGAAAAAAATACTACTCCTAGAGTAAGATGAAGCGCGAATTATACCGCTGGGGAATGCGTTCTACGTTTGAGGAAATTTTACCCTAACACTTAGAGCGATCGGCGCTATCTTAATCTCAGAACACAGAACACGCCGGGCAGCCCGCATGATGCAAAAAATAATCTCTCAAGCGTGACATCTCCTACACGAATCGGTAAGGTTGAGAATTCTAACAGCCCAAGTATTAGGCACTCGAATAGTTTCCCGATCAAGGGCTTTATTATAGTACAGATTGCTAAAAACTAAAAAGTAAAAACTAAGATTTCAACTCCCAAGTTCCTGCCGCCAAAACTAAAAAAAATGCCAGATTCCGCACCCTCTCTACCCAATCCACAGCCTTCCGATCGCCAAGCCACTATGGAAAATAGTCCTTTGACCGAGTTTGTCGTTCAGTTTTGGGGCGTGCGGGGCAGCATCGCCACCCCCGGCACCAAAACACTGCGCTACGGAGGCAACACCTCCTGTGTAGAAATGCGCTTGGGCAAAAAACGCCTGATTTTTGACGGCGGCACCGGCCTGCGAGTTCTGGGCCTCAATCTGCTGCGGCAAATGCCGGTGGAAGCCCATATGTTTTTTAGTCATACTCACTGGGATCACATTCAAGGCTTTCCGTTCTTTACTCCCGCCTTTATCCCAGGGAACTGCTTTCATATTTACGGTGCGATCGCCCCCAACGGCACTACAATCAAACACCGTCTTGCCGACCAAATGGTGCACCCCAATTTTCCCGTCCCCATCCAGGTGATGCAGTCAGACCTCAAATTCAACGATTTGACCCCTGGGGATATTATCGAACTCGACGATGTGAAAATAGAAACGGCACTGCTGAACCATCCCAACACCGCGATCGGATATCGAGTCACTTGGGAGGGACACACAGCCGTCTACTGCACCGATACAGAACATTTTCCCGATCGCCTTGACGACAACGTGTTACACCTAGCTCGCAACGCCGACGTGCTGATTTACGACGCCAACTACACCAACGAAGAGTATTATGACTTCAAAACCCCAAAAGTCGGCTGGGGACACTCGACTTGGCAAGCAGGAGTAGAAATAGCCAAAGCTGCTGGAGTCAAAAAAATCGTGATGTTTCACCACGATCCAGGCCACGACGACAACTTTCTCGATCGTACAGAAGCAGAGGTGCAGGCAGCGTTCGCCAATAGCTGCTTAGCCCGCGAAGGCATGAGTATACCAGTAATTTAACCAAAAATAAATTCAGAATTATGAAACAGGAAAAACCCCGCAAACGTCGCAGAGTAGGGTTGCGGGGGCTTTACTCAACGTTGCTAGTGTTGATAATTATCTGCTGTACCTGCGGCGGATGGGTTGCAGCTCAGACTGCCTACTCTCGCACTCCCGCGCGACTTGCTCAGGTTTCTTCGATCGAGGATACTGGTACGGTCGATCGAATTCCCGAACGTTACCAACTCGGACAGCAACTGTACCTAGAAAACTGCGCCACCTGTCACATCGCTTTACCACCGCAAGTATTACCTACAGAAACCTGGCGCCGGTTGCTGCAAGATCCCCAACACTACGGACAAACCATCAAACTGCTAGTAGACCCGCCCCGCCTGCTAGTCTGGAACTACCTGCAAACTTTTTCCCGTCCCCAAGCCAAAGACGAAGAAATCGCCTATCGAGTCGCCAGTTCTCGCTATTTCAAAGCTTTGCACCCCAAAGTCACGCTGTCCCAACCCGCAAATATCAGCAGTTGCGTTACTTGTCACCCCGGTGCATCTAAATACAATTTCCGCAAGCTTACCGCCGAGTGGCAAAACTCTCCGTAGGGAATGCAGGAATTATCCACAAACTATTGAGTAGGGAGGTTATGCGAGCTGATTAAGTTGTGGGTGTATCGCGCTAAGGCGGATGAAGAGATTTTAGGCCCACGGAAAGTCATTGTAATTATGTCATTCTGAGCGGAGTTTACTTGCAGAGCGTAGTGTCAATCTCGACTCAAAAAAATTAAGATTTTCCCATATCTATGCTGCCACCCACCATTTTATCATATTCATAAGCTGTTACCCATTTAAACGACTAACGAACTAGGTAAGGTGCGTCAGAAGCGAACACTTACAGTTACAAGGGAAACGCTTATGTACGCTCCGCACCCTACAATCGTCCTTTAAATGTCGAACAGCTTAATCTCAACTATCCCTAAATTTAGGACACACTTCAAACGCCAACTGTGAACGATAAAAACAGACATCAAACTCCATAAAAAAGTTTAACTGGCCTAAAATAATAGGCGGATCGTTAGATTTAGCCCAAGCAAAAGCCAAACGAACAGGTGGAAAATCGCTAATTTTTCCCACAACAGCTAAACCCCTTGCTTCCACTGGCGCAAGATTACCTGCTAACGGAATTGAAAGCGTTTGCTCCTCCCAAACAGATCCCAACGCTAAACCAACATGGTACGGTAAAACATTAAGACTCGATCCCGTATCCAACAAACCCAAAGTCTCCGAAATACAATCCCGATAGCTTAAAGTTATGGGTACACAGGGAAAAAAATTAGTTTCTCCTGCTTGATTCCTTCGTTCGATAAAAGAAAATCGTTTAGAATTTCGCCTTGTCTTTTGTTTCTTCTTGTTCTAATAAACTCATTAATTTCTGAGCAGCATCACCATAGTCATAAGGCGACCAAACACGATAACCCGCGCCATTATCCAATGGCTTTAACATTTCTTCTTTCGCCAATTCAGCCATTAAAAATTGCATAATTTGAAACTTCTCGGCCGGGGATAACTGCCGAAGTTGGTCTAATAATTCAATATTTGACATAAAACCCCATTGAATTCATTTTGCCATCTTACCACGACATTCAAATTTAAACCACTCCAAAACATCTTGGTTCTAAGTCTTTATCTGCCTTCATCTGCGCCGATCTGCTCCCATCTGCGGTTAAAGCTCAAACACAAACTAAACAGGCAAAAACAGTTCGGAAAAACTAATTTCAATCTCAGGAAAAGCTAGCATTCTCATCACAGCATTATCTGCAACAACTATCTCAGATTGATAGCCTCCCGGTGCAGGATTCCGGTAAATATATGCCTCGCGCGCCGCTACATCTAAAATCCAATATTCAGGGATATTTGCTCTAGAATAAATCGGGGCTTTTTCCCGGCGGTCAATTTGTAATGTCGCGTAAGAAACTTCAATTAACAGCAAGATTTCGCTAGGATTTGGGTGATGGTCGCGATAAGCACCCGGATCGATACAAACAACAGCTATATCTGGTTCCGGTTCCGAAGTTGCTAAAGTAATTGGCAACTGCATCCGAACGTGAGCTTGTCCGGCAAGTAGTTGTTTGATATAATCGGACGATCGCTGGGTTGTGCCAGCATGGATTGGTGTTTGAGGACTCATTTCAACAATTCTCCCATCGAGGAGTTCAATCTTATCGCCTTCATTGAGAATACCAGCTTCAATCATCCGGTGATATTCTTCGACTGTCCAGGTTTTTTCTTTTGTTGCTGTCATAATCTTTGCCTGCAAAAGCTTATGTCATATTATAGCAATTGCGAATTCACTCAAAAAAAACGGACGGATCAGGCGTTGGTCGAGATCCCTTTTGAAAGCGTTCCCAAGACTGTTTTAATTGAGCGGGAGCCGGATATTGGCGATCGTAAACCACCAGCACATTCGTCAAATTCCGTCCCGGCGGCAATAAAATCTGCCCTTGATGAGCCAAACCCACCGAAGCGCCCCCGTCCAAATTCATCGCTTCAAAACAGCCGATCGCCTGCATAACTTTAGCTTCTGCTTCCAAAGACAAACTGTCAAAAAAAGTTACCAAAAATAACTTATCTCTCGAAGCCGGAAAGCCGATCGCCGTTCTCGAACCCACGCCCAAAACACCAGCATCTTTAAAACCTTCCGACAAAGGAGACAGCCCAACTTTCCCCGCTTTAACCAATCTCGGCCCGCAAGTCAGAGAAAACCAATGTTGACTCCAATCCGGCTTACCTTCGATTCTAGCCGTCACCATTTCCAATTGATTTCCCGCTTTAATTCCCAAAGTCGTGCCGTAATTTTCCCATCGGCTATATTTCAGAAACTTACCAGCCGCCACCATATTTCCCAGCACAGATTTCTGCTCATCTTTACCAAAAAAAGTCCCGTTAGCAACAACAGCAGCCCGGTAACGCGACACCATATTTTCAAAAGGTTCATCACCCCGCGTTACTTTAGAAGTATTTGCAAAATCTGCATTATTAGCTAACCCAATTGTGATATAAATTTCCGGGTCTGCGAGGTCAATAGTTGTGAGATAAAAACTTGCGCCAGCTACAGTTTGTCTGCTGACTTGTACAGGTTTTGCTTGCTTAGCAGAACGTTTGATAATTTGAGGTGGAGACGGCTGCACAGCCGGAGAATTTTCTGGCGCTTTTACAATAGGATTACTCGGCAGAGGTTGATTGGTTTTTGGCGATTTTACAACGGGATTGCTAGGGAGAGGTTGAGGAGTTTGATTTGATTGTATACTTGATAAAAAAGCAAGTGACTTTTGCCACAGTTGACCTGCGAGAGTCAAGAAACTATCTCGGTTTTGGGCGATCGCAAAATAGTCAGCCGCAACCCGCGCCAAAGCTATGCCCGTTAAAAATAAAAAAGTGCGCCGCAGCATCGGGCGACAACCTTGAGACTGTTTCCGTTTAGACATAAAAAAATCTCAGCTAGCATAGCGAACAGTTTCCTATGGCTGTGACTATACAGCCTCTTCGGTGGTTCATGAAGTACACTATAAAGCTATATTGTGTGGTGTTAATCTGTAGGGTGCGTCGCGGCGAAATATTGGTCGATAAAACTTACAGATTGACGGGTGTATCCGCACCTTACACGGGCTAGAAGATTGTGTGTACCACATCTACATGGAATATGCTGTAGCAATCCTTGCAGGAGTCGTAAAAAGATGTAGGGGTAGTGTTAAGAGTGCCTACCCCGGTCTCATGGGGGCAACCACGGGGGGTTTGCCCCTACAAGAATTACACAAATGATGCGAGGATTGCTATACAATGGGCGATCGCCCGAATTCTGAAACTAACAGTAGCAAGGTGCTCTATCGCGCACCTTACCACTAATTCACAACTCAAAACTATTTGCCTAGCCGGTATTCCGCATCCCCGCAGCAATTCCATTAATCGTCAGCAGAGCTCCCCGCAACAATTCACCCTTGCTGTAACGCGAGTGAATCACCCCCGGAACCCCGCCACTACCATGCTGCCGCAAGCGTTTCAGCAGCGAAACCTGCAACAAACCCAAAGGCACAATCGTCGCATTTCGCAACTGCACCGATCGCTGCAGCGATGGATCTTCGTCCAACAAACGTTGGTGTCCGGTAATCGTTAAAACCAAATCGCGAATCAAGTGAAATTCGGCAGCAATTTGATCGAATAAAGCCTTAAAACGCTCCCTGTCCGCTGGCAAAGCTAACTCCTGCACGTAGTGTTCTGCAATCTGCAAATCCACCTTAGATAAAGTCATTTCCACCTTAGAAATTACCATTCTAAAAAATGGCCATTTCAAGTAGAAATACTGCAAAAGTTTCATGTGTTCTTCCGGTTCCTCCAGCAAAAACTCTTGCAAAGCTGTGCCGACACCGTACCAAGAAGGCAGCAAAAAGCGGCTTTGAGTCCAGCTAAACACCCACGGAATTGCTCGCAAACCGCTGATGTCTTTTTTGCCACCGCGACGGGCAGGGCGAGAACTAATTTGCAACTGGCTGATTTCTTGAATGGGGGTAACTTGGTGGAAGAAATCAACTAAATCCGGCTGTTCGTAGATTAAATTGCGGTAGTGCGATCGCGATTTCACCGACAACTCCTCCATAATCTCATTCCAAGGGTCGATGCCATCAAAACCAGTGTGCAGCAAACTCGCTTGAATTACCGCCGCCGCCACAGTTTCCAAATTGTAAAGCGCCAACTCCGGCAAAGAATATTTAGAAGCCAAAACCTCGCCTTGTTCAGTAATCTTAATTCGCCCGTTAATACTCTTTCCAGGCTGAGCCAAAATTGCCTTGTAAGCAGGCCCACCACCGCGCCCTACAGAACCGCCTCTGCCGTGAAAAATTCGCAACTCCACACCGTGTTTTTCCGCAACCATTTGCAAAGCCTTTTGAGCTTTGTGGATTTCCCAATTGCTGCTGAGGAAACCAGAATCTTTATTGCTGTCCGAATAGCCCAGCATTACCTCTTGCAATTTGAGATTTTCGATGGGGCATTTGAGATTTTCGGCGTTTTTTACCGCTAGTTCCTGCGCGTATCCTCCTGCTAGCAAAGCTCGATAAAGCGGCAGATCAAAGATTTTTTGCATTACTTCCGGCGCTTTTTTCAAATCTTCCACCGTTTCAAACAGGGGAACTACTTGAATGTTGCTAATTCCTGTTGCCGGATCGTAAAGTCCCGCTTCTTTTGCTAACAGCAAAACCGCCAGCAAATCGCTGACATCGTGGCTCATGCTGATGACGTAAGTTTGGCAAATTTCCGAGCCAAACTCCTGCTGCATTTGCCGCAATATTCGGAAGGTATTGATCGTCTCGCAAGTTTTGGGAGAAAAGGGCAATTCTGCTGGAATTAAAGGGCGGCGAGTTTGCAGTTCCGTTGCCAGCCAAATAATGCGATCGCATTCCGACATTTGATTGTAAGGCTTGGGCAAAATTTGCAAGTATTCAGCAATTTCCCTTAAAGCGTCCGAGTGTACTGTTGACTCTTGGCGAATATCTAGGTAAGCCAAATTAAACCCGTAAATTTCTACTTGGCAGAGCAGATTTTCCAAGTCCCGACAGCTCAAACCTGTTTCCACTAAATTGTGTTCGATGAGCTTGAGTTCGGCTAAAAACTCAGCCCCCGATCGATAAAGGCCGGTCATTCCGGGATGTTCCGACAAAGCTTCGCGTTCCCGCTGCAATTCGTCTCCTTTGTACAGCCGCCAATTACGATCGCGCGTATTTTCCAGCCGCTGCAGCACGTAGGCCAGCTTCAACCGATAAGGTTCTTGGCGGTAGCGGATTGCCCACTGCTCGTAAACCTCCGGGAATTCCGATTTGTCGCGATCGAGAGATTCCAGCAATTCCGGCAGCACATCGCTCCAGTGCAGCGACAAACTCAAAAGTTCGTTTAGCCGTTTCACCGCGCTGATGTACTTCTCTAGCACTAAGTGGCGCTGATAGCAAGCCGTTTGCCAAGTAACTTTCGGAGTCACCGAAGGATTGCCGTCCCTGTCCGATCCCACCCAAGAACCGAACTTGCAAAAATTGTAACTAGGCGGTTTCAGATAAGGGTAAGAAGCGTGCAAAGCTTGCTTTAAGCGGTGGTAGAGTTCGGGAATAGCATCAAACAGAACTTCCTCGAAGTAGTGGAGAGTGTACTCCACCTCGTCAAGTACAGTCGGCTTGAACTGGTGCAGTTCGTCAGTGCGCCACCAGAGGCGAATTTCTTCCATCAGTTGCTCTTGGAGAGCCGCTGCTTCCCAGCAAGACACCGGGTAGGGGCTTTGAGAGTCGGTTCCGATCACCTGAAATTTCTCGTCAACTTGGTCTAGCTGTTGGAGAATCTTCGCCATTCGTCGCTGTTTGGTGCGGATCGTGTGGCGAACAATTTCCGTCGGGTGAGCTGTAAATACCAAGCGGATGTCTAACTGATCGATCAAGCGCTGGATTTGCTGGCTGGGCACGTTCAAGCGCAGCAGCATCGGGAACAGTTGGTGAAAAGTGCCGGCATCTCGGGCGATCGTCTCGCCGCTGTCTGCACCGCGAGGAGCCATTTGGGCGGGGACTGGGCCTTCCCGGTGGCGGGGGCGATCGGGGGCATCAGTTGCTTGTCCTGGCAGCTTAGAAAACATCCGCCCACCAGCATCGTTGCTGCTAGCGTAAGCTAGCTGTTGGTCTCGCTGTTCGTAGTGCTGTTCGACAATGTTGATCAACTGGAAATACAGTGCAAAAGCCCTAGCGGCGCGGATGGCGGCGTTGAGGTCGAGCTTTTCGATTAGCTGTACGACATTCGACTCGCGAAAGTGAGTGGCTTGTCCCTCGGCGGAATTGACCGATCGCATTTGTTGGAGCAAATCCACCAATTCCTGCCCGCACTCCTGTCGCAGCACCGATTCCCACAAGTCCTCTACAACTTTGAGGCGATTTCGTAGAAACAGGTCTGATTTTGAGTAAGCGGGAAAAGGGGAAATAGATGTTGCATCAATAGCCTGTTCTGAAGACTGGAGGACTGAACTCATCGGGCTGTTCCTCAATAGCTGCGGGTGTCAAGAAAATTGTATGGTTTAGTTTCGCCTAAAACACTTTTGTTTGCAGTCAAATTTGAGACTTATTGCAACGTTAAAAGTAGAAGGCACTTATGTACAAAGTATAAGGAAAGATTAATTCTTACAGCACGGATTGTACCTATTGTCAAGCTTTCAGGTCAGTTAACTTGCGATTTGAGATTTTAGACGATCGGCGTGAGACGTTCGGCCAGAAGTCAGTTGAGTCGCGCTAAGTCGAACACTTTTAGATTTACTTCAAAGATGAACCTGGGATGTTGAACTAGGGTCGAAAATTTTTATCTGTCCCCGACAGGAGTACGTGGCACCGTATCCGTTTTTGGGCGGGGTCACAAAATTCAACTTCTAGCAGCAGCATCCTTCCTTGGGCTTTCTAATCCTGTGATTGAGGAAAGTTGAGTACGGGAAGGCGCGAACCCCGAAAGACTTCTTCGCTTTCAACGCCGATCGACGCAACAAACTCAGCAGCAGCTTTAGCCACCACCAGCCCGCCCAGCATGGGTAAAGCGACCAAGCTCAATAAAATGTCTGAGGGAACTGGCAACTTTGGACTGTTAGGTGTTTGAGTTTTGAGCAAGTCTTGGTTTTCCGACGGCATAAATCTTTCCTGCGTATTCTGTTACCCCTAGTTTACAAGCTAGGGCGGGTTTTGTTGCCTCGTTGTATCCTAGATTGGGGCGAGATCCGTGTTCATCCAAGAATTAGTGCCGTGTCATCGCAGGCCAGACAGGGCTGCGTGCTGATATCCCCTGAAGATGTGACACAAAAATGAGAGGATACGATCGCTCGTACAACAGCTTTTTCAAGCCGATCGCTCGCCTGCACGATCGATCCGGAGGCCTGTACAAAAGTGAGAACGCCCGTTTGTTCAATCAGATGGGGCGATCGACTCAGAGGAAATTGTACGGGCGATGTGCGATCGTCCGACTCAGGTCAAACTATCAATATAATTCGAGCGCACATTCATTGCATATTACAAAGATGGAAGATTGCGGATTTCATAGGGCAGTGTCACTTCAGGAAGTAAATCTGTAATCCAAGGGTTAAAGGCATCATTTAGTAACAGATTTCCTCCCAGCCTCTGAAGCACTATACTGTCATAATTGAAGAGCAGCACTGCATCTTCTGAACTCTGGCGCAGCAACTCGATGGTTACTCGAATCATAATCTGCTTAGCTTTTTCAAAATCTGCATCCCAATTGAGTCGAAACCAAATAGTTATATTCGGTACAAATCCAAATTCTTCTTCAATAATAGATTGAAATTCCATCGCATGATTGGCTCCTACTAACATTCCTGAACCCAATAAACAGGCCCCATTAGGTTCATCAACCCATTCTAACTCAAATCCTTGAAATGCTATTTGTAAAGCTTGTAACGGTTCTAGAATAGTTGCTAAATAGAACTGATACTCTGTAGACATTTTTCTCTCCTACGATCTATGTTTTTATTGGAAAAAATGGAGGATAGTTCCACCTCTTACAACAATTATCTCTCGGATACTTGGTGCGGGATATCGATTAAGATGCACCAGTATATCTGCAAGTGACACTTTAGAGTCATCAAGATTAAGTATAAACCTGTCAGCTTGACCCTTTACAATCTTGTCTTTCAATGCTGATATAATCTTATTAGGGTCTGAAGTTATTGGCGCGTAGCAGTCAAAAATTCTGCCTTCGATTTTGTAGTCTGGCCTTCTTGTACCACTAACTGTTGGATTTTGCTCCACATTGTAGCCAGCTTTAGATAGTATCTCAGCAGATTCATTTTCTCGCGCTATCCCCCGAATGTTAAGCTCATCAGCCTTTGGTTCTGGAATTGTTTTCGAGCCACTAGGCTGTCTGTTGGGATCTGGGTTTAGAGAAGGTCTAGTTCTGTCTGGGTTTGGAATAGAAGAAGAACCACCGCTGTTCCCAGAAGTCATCTGAAAGACTTGACCTACAAGACTGAGAATATCTCTGGCACTAGCTGCCGTCATATTGCCAGCCGCTATCAATGCTGCTGCCTGTGCCGGCGCTGCTATTAAAGCACTGCCACCGCTACCTCCAATAGTCAGCCCGATCAACAAAATTCCTAGTATTCCTGCTAGAAAAGTTAATCCGTTGGCAACGGCTTTTCCTAGCTGAAAACTCAGATTATTCCGGTAATATGCCTCAATTTCAGCATGGGATTTTGCCCCTGGTGGGTACAAGAGGTCAGCTACATCCTTGAGGATACCGACGCCATTTATCAGAGAGTGGTAAATGAATCCTTTGAGAAAATCTATGACAGCACGTTTTCCCTGTGCCATCACCCTACGAAATTCGCGAAGAAATTTCTGTATTTTGTCCTGATTTGGTGAGCTACCACCACCTCCTGAACCACCAGACGGATTATTAGCTAAATCATCATTCCCAGTTCCACCCGAAGCAGAATCAGAGCCACTACTACCAAAGACCTCTTTAAACTGAGGCTCCTTAAAAATCACAGTCGGTAATTGCCAAATATCATCACTCGGCTTCGGAGGCTTCACTAAATCCGGTGGCACATCTTGTTTCGGCGCCTTATTCAACCGCGGCGCTTCCCCAAATTCCGGCAAATTATTCATCTGCGTCCCAGTTCCTTCCGGGTGAAATGACCCCCCCGTCACCTCATATTCACCCGGCAAATACTCCCCATCCTTCCAACTAGACTTCGACCAACTTTCACTCCAATTATTCCGACCATCATCCCATACTGTCCCGCTGCGAGTCCAACTCCAACTGCTGCCATTACTCGTATAGACACCCCCTTTCGTCACCGATTCTGAGTCGTAACCGCTCACAGTTTCCGTCCAACTGTAACCTCCCTTAAAATAA
>NZ_JAUBPB010000166.1:0-1430 GCF_036700545.1 Microcoleus sp. SVA1B4 | reverse complement strand
CAATACTCCGGACAGTTTTTAAATAGGGATGCTTACGCAATAAAGCACAGAAGCGAAAAAACTGAGTGCTATCTGAACCCAAAATAAACAGAAAAAAAGGCACTCTTTTAGGTTAAGCTATAAAAACACACAAGCTCAACAGATTGCCTTATGAAGATTATTGAATCCATCTTACAACAACTGCCAGGAATTAGTCAACCCCAAAAGAAGTTTTTAATCACTTTATTCTCAACTATTTTGCTGGTCTATGGTAAGGTCAACTTCACGAATCTCAGTCGTTATAGTTATTTGAGCGAAAAAACCTACCGTCGTCACTTTCTCAAAAGCTTTAATTTTCCACAATTTAATCAATATTTCCTCGAATCTGCCTTAAATCCTGAACACACAGTCATTGCCGTTATCGATTGTTCTTTTTTAAAAAAAAGTGGCAAAAAAACTGACGGTAAGGGTTATTTTTATAATGGTGTAGCGGGGAAATCGGAACAGGGGTTGGAAATTTCTGTAATTTCTATTGTCGAAATTGAGAGTCGTTTATCTTATAGCTTAAGCGTACAACAAACTCCATCACGCCCTCAAATAAAGAAGGTGAAAAAAATACCACAAAAACCGAAGAATAGCTGGTCAAAAAAATCTCGCAAAAAACAGGAGTCTCAAAGCTCAACGCCTGACATCACAAGAGTTGATGACTATGCACAACATCTAAAGAATACTCGTTATTTCTTCCCAAATTCTGTACGTTATTTGGTCGCTGATGGCTATTACTACCGCTCTAAATTCTGGGATGCTGTGCGGGAGTTAAATTTAGACTTTATTGGCAAGTTAAGAGTTGATGCTAACCTACGCTATCTTTATACTGGTGAACAAAAGAAACTGGGAGCTCCACGTAAATATGATGGTAAGGTTGACTGCCATGATTTGAGTCGTCTTAATTTTGTTAAAGAAATAAAACCGGGAGTTTCATTATATACATTGGTGGTGTGGAGTTGTTGTTTAAATTGCCAAATTAGGTTGGCTTGTATCTCTGAGGTTCAAGCCAACGGAGAAATTAAAAATGCTTTATTATTTAGCACTGATATTCACTTACCGCCTGAGCAAATTGTTGAATATTATCAGGCTCGTTTCCAGATTGAATTTATTTTTCGTGATGCCAAGCAATTTACGGGATTGTCGGATTGTCAAGCTCGTCATTTACCACGGCTTGATTTTCACTTTAATGCCAGTCTAATTGCCTTAAACTTAGCCAAACATGAACTTTCTAGTTGTCATTCATCTGCCAAATCTTTTGTGTTTTCTATGGCCTCTTATAAACGTCTGGAATTCAATAAGCATCTACTTTCTACCTTTATTGATAAGTTAGATTTAGACCCGGATTTGATTTTAAATCACCCTAACCTTCCTTCAGTCTTGTCTTATGGTACTCTGGCTGCTTA
>NZ_JAUBPB010000165.1:0-1436 GCF_036700545.1 Microcoleus sp. SVA1B4 | reverse complement strand
TTTAACTACCAGCCGGGAAGTCCCGGGCGTATATTCAGAGGGGATGAATCTGAGCGCTAAGCGAAGTACCCCGAATGAATTACGCCCGCGTGATGAAAGGCTCGTCGGATGGAGGAACGGAAGCCGACAATTAGACTTGCCTACTATGAATCAATCTTCGGGAGCATCTTGATTTTCGATGTTCTTCCCAGTGCTAAAATAGTAATTTGGTGTTGCATTTTAGACGTACATAAACTATACTATGCAAAGGTCGAAAATAGGAAGTTTAGAAATGCAACTAACTTACAAATACCGCCTCAAACCAACCATTGCCCAACTAACGACGATTGTGGCTCACTTAGAACTTTGTCGCCGGCAGTACAACTACCGACTCAGCGAAAGATTTAGGTGGTGGTCAGCCACGAGAACGCCCATAAACGCTTGCCCATTGATTGTTTCGATAGTCCCTGTTGAGGAGATTTATCGAAATATTCCTTTGACGAGAGTGCAAACTAGAGATGGCAGAAAGAAGGATGAATCAGGCAATCCTTTGACCAGGAAAGGTGACGTTTTCTCGAACATTGAAGGCGGATATGTACAGTGGCAGACGATACAACTTGCTGACCTAAAAAACACTAAAAAGCTGTTTCCTAATTATAAAGTGTTGGATTCTCAGGTTTTGCAAGATGTCGTCAACAGAGTAGAAACTTCCTTTTCAAACTTTACTACGCCCGACAAAAATGGCCATCGTAGAGGCAAGCCTAAATTCAAGGGGCGACCCTACTACAAATCCTTCACTTATCCTCAATTAGACAACCTAAATATTGTCAAGGATGAGCAAAATAGGATTTGTATTAGCCTTGCCAAAATAGGTCAAGTACCTATGGTTTTTCACCGCCCAATACCAACAGGGTTCAAAGTTAAGACGGGTAGTGTTATCTCAGAAGCGGATGGGTGGTATATTTCCTTGACGCTAGAAGATAAGACGGTTCCCGTAACGGTTGCAGAAATTCAACCGACTGATGAAAATACTGTGGGTATCGACTTGGGAATTACTAATTACGCTTACCTTTCCAATGGTGAAAGAGTTGAGAATCCTAGATTTTTGAGGAAATCGGCTCAGAAATTAGCAAGGCTTCAAGCGAAGTTAGCTAATAGAGTCAAGGGTTCTCAACCTTGGAAAATAATCAAGGACAAGGTTTCCCAACTCCATCAGTTCGTGGCTAGATCCCGATTAGATTTTCAGTTCAAAACTGCACATGAGTTATTCGGTAAATGTGATGTTTTAGTTGTTGAAGACTTGAGTGTCAAAAATCTGACTAGACGTGCCAAGCCCAAGACCGATATTGAGAATGGTAATTTGGTTTATTTGCCTAACGGTCAGTCAGCTAAGAGTGGTTTGAATAAATCCATGCTTGATGCTGCTCACGGGCAATTCGCCAACGTTCTGAAATATG
>NZ_JAUBPB010000063.1:0-40972 GCF_036700545.1 Microcoleus sp. SVA1B4 | reverse complement strand
CGCCCGTCCAAAAAGGACGGGCGGGACGCCCATCCCACAATAACAATTAAAATTGTAAGTTATTTAATTCGCGATCCGATGAAGGCAGATGCACGCAGAGGAACGCAGATACATTTCAAGATAGGAGAGCAAAGAATAGCTTCAATTCAAGTCTAATATTTATCGGTTAAATCCTGTAGATTGCTCGTTGCCGAACTTCCTTTTTTCCCCAAAAATTATGAGCCCTGAGTTTTGGATTCCAAGTTTATCAAAAAACTCAAACCTCAAAACTCAAGACTCAAAACTCTCTCAGCCTAAAAGCCGATCGATTCAGTCGATCGCCCGACACAAATAATCGCATCAGGGCAGCATCAATTACCGGCGACGGGGAACCATCGTGTCGATATTGATATTAGCCAGAGGCACGCGCTGGGGCGGAGTAGCAGGCATGGGCATATTGCGCGCCATACCCAAATAGTTCGACGGATCGCCAGCTTTCGGCTGCTGTTCTTGAGGAACAAAACGGCGGACACTTGTTTGCCAGATGATTTGCGGGAAGCCAAGCTGCGAACGGTGGTATTCGCTGTAGCGGGGCGTCTTCAAGTTGAAAGGAGTGTCTCCTCCAACTCGCTGAGGCAAAATTCGGCGCTGCTGGTAAGGTATTGTGTCATAACCGAACTTATCCAGGTACTCTTCGCTATTGACCAACTCGTCAATAAAGCCTTGAGGCCCCTTATTGGCTACGACGATCGACCAAGCAATCTTTTCGCGCTCGCTGTACACATCCCGACCCAAAATGCGCTGCACGCACATTTCTACAAATCGGTAATTGCTGTTAGTTTGATAATTCCGCTCCAAGAAAGGAGAAGAAGTCGCCAAACCGCGAATAAAGTCCCGCACAGTAATTTGGCCGAACTTGAGTTGCGACTCCAAAGACTTTTGGCGGTTGCTCTTGAGGATTTGGTGTTCGCTGTAAATCTGGCGATATCCAGCCCAAATCAAATTTTCCATGTCTCCAGACGAGAGCACATTTTCAGTTGTGAAAATTCTCGGCTGCTCGTCGCCGCCCACTTCATAACCAGCAACGCGCTGGTTTTGGCTCTTGGGGGCGTAGCTTAATAAAGGAAGCGCCACGTTAAAATCTCCGTTATCTCAAATTTCAGAAATAGTTGACACCGTGAGCTGCCAGCAAAACGGATACAACTAACCAACATACAGATTAGGGGATTCCCGCAATCTAAATCTGATTTTCCTGAATTTTTGCAACAATCTGTAACATTTGTTGACTGTTGTCAGTGGGCAGTTGGCAGTTGGCAGTGGGCAGTTGGCAGTTGGCAGATTTTAGTCAACCGTAAACAGTCAACCATAAACAGTCAACCGTTCACAGTCAAATAAATTACCAACCCAGAGCCGAATAAAACTCGCTGCCGGCCACTTGATCGGCGGCTGCTTCTGATGTTGCATCCGAGTCTGGTTGCACCCGAATTTCGGTACAAAAAGTCGATGTGCTGAAACCGCCAAAGCGCTTTACGGTACTTGTCCGCATCCGCACGTTCGGATTAGCAAACCAAAAACGCTCGATCGAACTCATCGTCTCGTATTCGGTAATCAGCAGCAGCCCATCCTCGTCATCCATCTCAAAACGGCCAGCCACCGGCACAATTTCCGCATAGCCCCGTTCGCGCAACATCAAGCCCTGTCGGGGATTTTCAGGATCGGGGACGATCGCGAACACCGTAGACCCTTTATGATTCTCATCATCCTTATCCCACGCCATCGAGCCGTGCCAAGTCACAAAAGCCCCCCCAGCAGCCCGGCTCGGATCGACTTCGTGCATCTTGCAAATATCGGCGACTCGCGCGTCATCCGCAGCTAGGGCTGTTACCTGAATATTTGAATCCCCAATCTCCGCTTGGCGGAAAGCGAGGTGGTGAGTGCTGCGCTGAGAACGCCACTCCCCAGCACTGCTTTGAAAAAACTCCATGGCATCCATACGAACTAGCTCCTTTGGCTTAGGCTTCCCTGTCTTTACGCCTTTTTATGATAAGGCTCCCCTCACTTTGATGTACTTTTGCGACACAAATTAGTTTCAAAATGTCTACTTTGGACATATTGTCAAGGGAATGTTATGATAGTTTACAATGTAGGAGACACAACAAATCCTGCGAAAGGTCATTCCGATCAATTTCGCATTAATCTCAGCAAACTGGAGGAGCGATTTATGGATATGCCTACAACCAACCTCAGCATGGAACAGCAGTTCAAACTTCAAGTGCTGCGCGAAGAAGTCAAAAGGTTAAGCCAAGACCAAGCTCAGGAATACTTGCTCGAAGTTATGCGGCAAAGTATGGTAAAAGAAAACCTGTTCAAGCATTGGATGAAGAATATGTGAACTCTTCGAGCATTTCTTCACAACAATCAGTGGCTTGTATCTGCAAAAAGTACGATCGAGCTTTTAATCATAAAACGCAGAATCCCGCTTTCTCCAAGAAAGCGGGATTCTCAATTCAGGAAAGTTTTACGCAGTTTTTTTTGTCGCTACCAGACTCAGCAAATTAAATATTTTTAATCTCTTAGAAACAAACTTCGTTTGTGTAGCGACAGGTTTCAACCTGTCGGGGACTCAACCAAAACGACCGCTGACATAATCTAAAGTAGACTCTTCTTTCGGACTTTGGAAAATTATCTCAGTCTTGTCACACTCCACAAGATAGCCAAACCGCTTCCCATCGTCAGAAAGTTTAGCATTGAAAAAAGCAGTCAGGTCAGAAACCCTAGAAGCCTGCTGCATATTGTGAGTAACGATCACAATCGTATACTTCTCCTTAAGTTCCCGCATCAACTCCTCAATCTTAATCGTAGAAATCGGGTCAAGAGAAGCGCAAGGTTCATCCATTAACACTACATCAGGATTAATCGCGATCGCCCTAGCAATACACAAACGCTGCTGCTGGCCACCCGAAAGAGAAAAACCGCTTTGCTTCAACTTATCCTTCACTTCATCCCACAAATAAGCTTGGCGGAGCGATTTTTCCACCAGCTCATCCATATCCCCCTTATAATTGTTTACCCTCGCACCGTAAGCAATATTGTCATAAATCGACTTCGGGAAAGGATTCGGCTTTTGGAATACCATCCCAATCTTGCGGCGCACCTCTACAGCATCAATATCAGGAGCGTAAAGATTTTGATCGTAGTAATCAATTCTACCCTCTAAACGAAAACCGTTAACTAAATCGTTGAGGCGGTTAAAACATCGCAGAATTGTACTTTTACCGCAGCCAGACGGCCCAATCAAAGCAGTAATGCGATTTTTAGGAATCTCCATACAAACATTTTTAACCGCGTGAAAAGCGCCGTAAAAAATATTGATATTTTCTGTCCGTAAAATTGTTTCCGTTTGCTGGTCTAAATCCATCATCATACTGCTAATTATCCAATCGAATTTTACAAAATAACAAGAAGGCGAGACTGGGAGACACAGAAAGTAGGAGACGAAAGGAAAAACAGTTAAATTCATCCGTGTATCGGTGTCCAAATCCGTGTCGTGCCCTTCTTCCTTCAATAAACTTTTTGGCGAGTAGCCCAGCGAGAAAGAATACTCGTCAGCAAAACCATAATCACCAAAATCAAAGATGCCGCCCAGGCCAATTCTTTCTGTGCCTTAAAAGGAACCGTTGCAAAGTTGTACACCAAAACCGAAAGACTCGGAGTTGGCTTATCAAATCCAGCCGGCCAAAAAGGCGAATTCAGCGCCGTAAAAATCAAAGGAGCAGTTTCTCCAGCAGCGCGAGCAATTGCCAGCGTCACGCCCGTTAAAATAGCCGGAATTGCCGCAGGCAAAACCACCTGCAATACCGTCTGATAATTAGAAGCACCCACACCAACCGACGCCCATCTAATATCTTGCGGGACGATTTGTAGAGCTTCGTCAGTAGTCCGCACAATCGTCGGCAACATCAGCACAGCCAGCGCCGCGCCTCCTGCAATTGCCGAAAAACCTCCCATATTTACCACGAACAAACCGTAGGCAAATACCCCGGCAATAATCGAAGGAACGCCACTGAGGACATTAGTAGCAAACCGCACCCAGCGAGCGATTTGGCCGCTGCTGAATTCCGATAAATAAACGGCTGCCAATACACCAAAAGGAACAGCAATTAAAGAAGCAATTCCCACCGTCATCAATGTACCGACAATTGCATTAGCAATACCGCCTCCCGATAGTCCGGGCGCCGGTGGCAGCTTGGTAAACAAGTCTAGATTCAGGCGATTGAAACCTTGAACGATGACGTAAGAAAGCACTGCAAACAAAGGCAAAAGACTAATTGCCAAACAGGCTCCTGCTAGTCCCGTCATCGCGATATTGAACAGCGATTGCGGAGTGCCTTTAACCTTCTTCAAACTGCCTGTATTCGAGGCATAAGGATTGTGATCTTCCGATGAGATATTTGACATAAATCAACACTGTATGGGAAACTGCGGCCAACTTTTAGTTGTACTTCGCTCTGACTTGAGAAACAATCCACTCTGCCAAAATATTAACAATCAGTGTCAGAATAAACAGAATTAGGCCCGTGTACATCAGAGCTGCTACTTGCAATCCCGAAGCTTCCGCAAATTGATTTGCCATCAAAGAAGCAATAGTATTTGCTGGAGCTAGCACAGAAAGACTTAACTGATTGGAATTGCCAATTAACAGAGTTGCAGCCATTGTTTCTCCCATAGCGCGACCGAGCCCAAGCATAATTCCGCCGACAATGCCGGAAAAAGCCGCCGGTACGAGCACTCTAAAAATTGTTGTCCAGCGAGTAGCTCCTAAACCCAGAGATGCTTGCCGTAATTCGGGCGGGAGACTTGCCAAAGAGTCGCGGGAGATAGCAGTAATAATGGGCAAAGTCATGACTCCCAAAATTACTCCGGCTGGTAACATTCCCGGGCCCACTGGCGGGGTGCTAAAAATCGGCAGCCATCCGAAAGTGCTGTTGAGAAACCTGCCGAGAGTGGTAATCAGGGGAATCAATACAGCAATTCCCCACAAACCGTAGACTACGCTGGGAATGGCGGCTAAAAGTTCTACTAAAAAAACTAAAGCTGTACGCACTGGCAGCGGCAAAAAATCTTCACTCAAGAAGATGGCAGTCCCTACTCCTAATGGTACAGCAATTAGGAGCGCGATCGCCGAACTGACGATCGTCCCGTAAATCATTGGCAGCGCACCGTACTCTTCCTTAACCGGATTCCAGCTACTGCCAAATAGAAATCCCAAACCGTACTGTTGAATCGCCGGTAAAGCCCGATAAGCAACGGTGAGCGCGATTAGCAGCAATATTACACCAACTCCTATACCCAAAATCCGAGTCAGCCAGATAAAGCCTTCGTCTAAAGACTTTTCTGCCCCAGAGCGCGATCTGCTCTGTGATTGAGCGCTGTGATTGTCTGAAATCATAGAAAAAAAACCAAATATATAGTAGCGGAAAATAGTCTGTTTCGGAAAAAGCTAGAAGGAAGCAGAAAGAAAGACCATAAATAAAATCAAAGAGGGGCGGGTTTATTAATCCCCTGACTTTTCAACAATTATTTTTGGTAAAACCTGACCATTGTATTTTGAAAGAGGTAAATGGCGATTTACCGTTGGGTGGGGCGGGTCGATCGGATTATTGATTTTAGGCAATTATTGTCGGTGAACCCGCCCCTACACAAATATCTCTCTTGCTTTTTTCTTTCCCCTTTTTTCCAACAGTCAACAGTCAACAGTCAACAGTCAACAATTACTATTTGGCAACCTCAATTTTGTAGTCGGGGCTGATGCCGTCGGCGGCCGCTGCTACTTTTTCTTTAACGTTTTGGGGCAGAGGAACGTAGCCCAATTCAGGGCTGACCTTTTGACCTTCATTCAAGCCGTATTCAATCATAGCTTCGATTGATTTGGCTTTGTTGGGGTCAGCAACTGTTTTGGGGATGAGCATCCAAGTGTAGCTAACAATAGGATAGGACTCTGCCCCTTCCGGATCGGGAATGAACGCCCGGAGATTCTCCGGTAGTACCACTGCTTCAAGGGTTTTGGCCCCCGCTGCGTCGTTGTAGACTACAAAATTGCCGGCTTTATTCTCCAGGGCCGCAAACTTGATATTGTTGTTCTTTGCGTAGCCGTACTCAATGTAGCCTATAGCGCCAACGGTTTGTTGAATAGAAGCTGTCACACCTTCATTCCCCTTGCCACCAATCTTACCGGCAGAAGGCCACTCTACTGTCTTGCCTTCCCCTACTTTTTCTTTCCATTCTGGACTGATGGCGCTGAGGTGTTTTGTGAATACGTCTGTCGTACCACTGCCGTCAGAACGGTGTACAACTGTGATATTTTGGTCGGGCAGTTTAGCACCCGGGTTAGCTGCTGCAATTTTGGGGTCGTTCCACTTGGTGATGTTCCCCAAGAAGATATCTGTGTAAACGGCTCTTGGCAACTTCAGTTCGGGTACGTCTGGCAGGTTGTAGGCGATCACGATACTACCAGCCGACATCGGCAGCAAGAGCACGCCTCTGTCGGCGGGCACCTTCCCAATTTCCTCGTCACTCATGGCGGTGTCGCTGGCTCCAAAGTCTACCGTACCTTTGGTAAACTGTTCGACTCCGGCGCCGCTGCCTACTGATTGATAATTGATCTGTAATTTGGGATTGGCTGTGTTGAAATCTTGAAACCAGCGCTGGTACAGGGGTGCTGGAAATGACGCGCCGGCACCCGTCAGGGCTAAGTTTGAGGCTAGGGCGAGTTTGGTGTTTGGTGCTGTGCCGGTGGCTGCAACGGGGCTAGCTGCGGTGTCGCCGGGGCTGGGGCTGCTGCCTGTTGTTGTGCTTGGGCTGCTGCAAGCTGCTACACTGAGGGCGATCGCCATACCGGAAATTGCAGTAGTCAGACGGTTTGGATTAATCAAGTTAAGACGAAAAAGCATAGGTATACAAAAGCTGCGATCGTTATATGGGTGTCCCGCATCAGCATAGCGCGCAAAAGTAAAGCTTGGGTTAAGAATCTTTACATTTAATGGCAATTTAATATTAATTAATATTATTAATTAAGAGATGATCTTGACAATTGTGATTTCATGAGATATAGGCAAGATAGATTTGTACGGAAACCAGTCGATCGCCCGTTAGCGAAGCCCTCGAAGAGGATCGCGAAAAATTCCCCATTAAATTATCACAAGATCGAGGCTTGAGAGCCAGAAAACCATACAATGGTGGTTATTTTGACAGTAGTGCTAGTATTAAGGATTTAAAAGCTGCGGGCATAGAAGCTTGCATCTGACAAATACATTCTGACGAATGCCGTTTGATGATATAGCAACCGCCCTGACGGTTAGGACGTTCTTAATTGCACAAACATAAACGGTCGATTGCAACTTCGGTCTTCCTTCTTTCTTCTGCTATAATGCCTGCTCCTATTGAATTAATCTGGGCTGTTATTGGTTTGCTCCTGACGATAGGAGGCACTTTTTTGCCTGCATCTGTCACAATTCCCATTGGGTTGTGGGACGATCGAGGACTTCAGGCCTACTCTTTAGGTGTTACCTATCAAATTGGCGCCGTCTTGCTAGTAGGCTGCATGGGGGGGAAAAATGCTGCGGCTCTCTCGCAAATTGCCTATTTGGCATTAGGATTAACTTTGTGGCCAGTTTTTTCTCAAGGCGGCGGCATTGGCTATCTCAAAGAAGCGAGTTTTGGGTATTTGCTGGGTTTTGTTCCTGGTGCTTGGGTGTGTGGCTGGGTGGCTTTTAAGGTAGCTTCGCGACTGGAATCTATGGCTTTTAGCTGTTTGTGTGGTTTGTTCACTGTTCACGCGATCGGCTTAATTTATCTAATTTTTACTTACTTGCTGCCTCCGGCAAAAAAAACACCTTTATTTGATGAGATTCTTAAATATTCGGTTTATCCTCTGCCGGGACAATTGGCGGTAGTTTGTGCGATCGCAGTGTTGTCATTTACTTTGCGCCGCTTGATGTTTTATTGATTGGGTAATTGGGAATTGGGAATTGGTAATCGGGGATTGGTTGTTGTGTCAAATAAGGTTATACTATACATTGCCCAACGAGAGAGTCATCGCGCTGCGGCTGGGATTGCTTTCCTGCACTGCATTCTGCTCATAATGACACGTGAGATTGGAGTAAATTCTCTCATGCCCGATGCCCCATTTTCTATTGCTTAATTCATGCGTTTTAAAAGAAATCCTTTGTTCTGGGTTGCTGCTGTTATCAGTTTAGTTTTAGACCACCTGGCTAAGTTTTGGGTGGTGCAAAATTTTGAATTGACGGTTCCTCCGCAGACGCAGCCGCTGTTACCCGGAGTGTTTCACTTCACTTATGTTGTTAATACCGGTGCGGCTTTTAGTCTGTTCAGCAATGGCGGGGCGATTTGGTTGCGGTGGCTGTCTTTGGCCGTTAGTGTGGGATTGATGGTGCTGGCTTGGTTCGGGCCGCGAATAAACCGCTGGGAACAAGCTGGATACGGTTTGATTTTGGGGGGAGCACTAGGGAATGGGATCGATCGATTTGTTTCGGGCCATGTTGTAGATTTTATCGATTTTCGGCTCATTCGGTTCCCCGTATTTAATCTAGCCGATGTGTTTATTAATGCTGGGATTATCTGTTTGCTGATTGCAACTTTTCACAGTGCACCGCCGACTCCGAAAAGTCAGGACGATCGCGATTCTATTTCAGACTAACTTTGGGCAAGTCAATCGATTTTCGATTTTCGATTTTCGATTTTCGATTAACCACCCACGGGCTGTACCGTTCTCAGGTTTATGGGATGCCGAGCTTTTTTTGCTTAGGCTCGCGAATTAAATAACTTACAATTTTAATTGTTCTTGTGGGATGGCCGTCCCGCCCGTCCAAACAGGCCGGGCGGGACGCCCATCCCACTTTCAAGAGTGGAAGTTATTTGATTCTCATTCCTTATCCGCTGATGAATCCGGCGGCCTCGCAACCAATTGTTTTCGGTCATTTGTCAGTTGTCTGTTACCAGAAGGTACAGGTGTCAACTTCAGGTTAGAGTCATTTATGAGCTATAATTAGATTTTTTATTGCTAAGGCTAAACTTGCCCGCGATCAAAAGCAATTTGGTCACAAACTCCCGGATTTATCCGTGGGATAAATTCCCTAAGCTGTCACGCATTTAAATTGCATATTCAGGGCGGGCGAGACGCCCACCCCACAAGAATTAGATTGTTTTTTGACATTCTATTTAAATGCACAACAGCTTAATCTAAAATCTAAAATCTAAAATCTAAAATCGGATGAATCCTAATCCATTTGCCCAAGAACGCTTACTATTTGCCCCAGCAACCCCCGATGCTGATGCTATCCCGACTATTTTTGCTTTTCCCAACGAGTACACGGTGGGTATTACCAGTCTCGGCTATCAGATAGTGTGGGCCACTTTGGCTGTGCGATCGGATATTGAAGTGGGCCGCTTATTTACAGATATCCGCGAACAACTTCCCCGACATCCAGAATTACTGGGATTTTCGCTGTCTTGGGAACTAGACTATGTAAATATTCTCAATTTATTGGAATCTCTAGAAATTCCGATTTGGGCGTCAAAACGAACTGATAATCATCCGATAGTCTTCGGGGGTGGCCCGGTTTTTACTGCGAATCCAGAACCTTTTGCCGATTTTTTTGATGTGATTTTGCTGGGAGATGGCGAACATCTCATTGACAATTTTATTGATGCTTATAAAGAAGTCCGTAGCGCCGACAGACAAACTAAATTGCGGCATTTAGCCCAAGTTCCGGGAGTTTACGTCCCCAGTTTGTACGAAGTAACTTATCTGGATGCGGCTGAGGGGATTAAATCGATTCAGCCTGTCGATTCGGGAATTCCCAGTATGGTTGAAAAACAGACGTACCGCGGCAATACTTTATCTGCTTCCACTGTGGTGACAGAAAAAGCTGCTTGGGAAAATATTTACATGGTGGAAGTGGTTCGTAGTTGTCCAGAAATGTGCCGTTTTTGTTTGGCAAGTTATCTGACTTTGCCGTTTAGAACTGCGAGTTTGGAGGATTCGTTAATTCCGGCGATCGATCGGGGTTTAGCTGTAACTAATCGTTTGGGTTTGTTGGGTGCTTCGGTGACTCAGCACCCGGAATTTGAAGCGTTGCTGGATCATTTGAATCATCCGAAATACGACGGCGTGCGGTTGAGTCTTTCTTCGGTAAGGACGAATACGGTGACAGTTAAGCTAGCAGAAATATTGACCAACAGAGACAGCAAATCTGTGACGATTGCCGTGGAAAGCGGGAGCGATCGCCTCCGCAAAATCGTTAACAAAAAACTCACAAATGACGAAATTATTCAAGCTGCTATCAATGCTAAGGCTGGCGGATTAAAGGGAATTAAACTTTACGGGATGGCGGGAATTCCCGGCGAAGAAATGGAGGATTTAGAGGAAACGGTGGCGATGATGCGGGCGATTAGAAAAGCTGTTCCCGGTTTGCGGTTGACTCTGGGATGCAGCACTTTTGTCCCGAAATCTCACACTCCTTTTCAGTGGTTTGGAGTGAATAAAGATGCGGAGAAGAGGCTGAAGTTTTTAGATAAAGAATTGCGGAAGTTGGGTTTAGAATTTAGACCTGAAAGCTATAACTGGTCTGTGATTCAGGGTTTGTTGTCAAAGGGCGATCGGCGGTTGTCTCGGCTGTTGGAATTAGTGCGGCATTACGGCGATACTTTGGGCAGTTATCGGCGAGCATTTAAGGAGTTGCGGGGACAGTTGCCGGAGATGGATTTTTATGTTTTTCAAGAGTGGGAATTGGATCAGGTTTTGCCTTGGAGTCATTTAAAAGGGCCGCTACCGGAGGCGACTTTGAAGAAGCATTTGGCTGAGGCGATGACTCATACAACACGACAGCCAAATCAAGAATGTGAGAATTCACTAAGTCGCGTTTAGTAAATTAGATTATAATAGTCTCATGCGTGTCATTAGCCGAAAACGACTAAAAGAATTTTGGGAAACACACCCCAATGCTGAAACAAGTCTGTTGCTATGGTATCAGCGTAGTTGTGATGCTGAATGGCAAAGTTTAGTAGATATTCGTAAAGTATTTCCTTCGGCTGACTTAGTAGGTAACTTTACGGTATTTAATATTGGTGGCAATAACTATCGGTTAATTGCTTTTATCGATTATGAATACCAGATAGTGTTTGTCCGCTGTGTTTTAACTCATGCAGAATATAATAAGGAGAACTGGAAAAATGACGACTGGTTTGAAAACTCCTAGTAGCTACTATATTGAGATAATCACAACTTTTCCACCGCGTCCCATTACTTGTGAAGCTGAGTTAATCGCTACACAAAATCGGATTGATTCTATTGTGAGTCGGAGAAATCTCACGCAGGACGATCGGGATTACTTAAACGTGTTGGGTAGTCTTGTTTATGATTACGAACAAAAACATGAGCCAATGCCAGTCTTGAAAGGTATCGCACTACTGAAAGCATTGATGGTTGAAGACAATATTCAAGAAAAAGATTTGGTTGATATTTTTGAATCCGAGTCTTGGGTATCTGAGGTGATGAATGGAAAGCGGGAACTGACGGCGGGTCAAATTCACAAGTTAGCTAAGTTTTTCCATCTTTCCCCTGTGGCATTTCTTGAGTATAATTAATTGCCAGGATACTGGGATGAGTGACGCACTATAATATAATTATGCCCGAAGTCCAACCGAAAGACATTCAGCGTTATACTACGCCAGATAACAAAGTGCCTTTCGATCAGTGGTTTGATTCGCTGAGAGATATCAATGCTCAAGCCAAGATTATATCTAGGCTTAACCGAATTGCTGATGGTAATTTAGGAGACTATCGCTCCGTGGGGGAAGGCGTATGCGAACTCAAAATCAATTATGGGCCAGGCTACCGAATCTATTTTGGACAAATAGCAATGACAATTGTGATTCTCATCTGCGGAGGCGATAAAAGCACTCAAGACAGAGATATCCGCCAAGCTAAAGAATACTGGACAGATTATAGGAGTTAAGACAATGCCTAAAAGCCTACCTTATCATCCGTTTTTGATTGAATCTCTGAGAAAAAACCCGGCATTGTCAGCCGCCTATATAACGGCGACATTAGAGGAGGAAGAGCCGGAAGCTGAACTGCTAAAACGAGCTCTCAGCGATGTAGCAGAAGCTCTCGGTCAACCAAAAATGACTCCTGAACAATATGAATTGCACTTAAAAAAACTGGATGAATTGCTGTCGCAGCAAGGAAGTGATGCGATTTATAATCTGGGCACTTGGCTGAATGCTTTGGGATTGAAACTAACAGTTGCTGTTTCTACTGAGACAGAGGATAATACTGCAAATGCGGAAACGCGATCGCAAATAACTGTTTAACTGAATCTAGAAAATGCCTAATTTTCGATATTCCTCCTTAATTAATGCCACCGTTGAAGCAGTATGGAACTTTCACGAAAGGCCCGACATTCTGCAACTTTTGACTCCGCCTTGGCAACCGGTGAAAATCATTCGCCGCGAAGGGGGACTTGATGTGGGTGCTGTATCAGAATTTCGCCTGTTATTGGGGCCGATTCCTGTAAAATGGGTGGCGACTCACACTCAGTGCGAACAATATCGCTTGTTTGTTGATGAACAAACTGAGGGGCCGATGGCAAGTTGGACTCACCGACACGAGTTTACCTCAGAAAATGGCAAAACTAGATTAACAGATGCGATCGCATTTTCGATACCGGGCGGCCCAATTGTCGATTTGTTGTTAGGTTGGTGGGTGGAAATGCGGTTAACAGATATGTTTCGCTACCGCCACGAAGTCACAAAAAGAGAGTGCGAGAAAAATGCAAACAACGGCTGAATATTACTGTGCTTTCTGCGGCGAACCGAGTACAACTTTTGTTGATATCAGCGGTGGTATGGAACAATCTTATATCGAAGATTGTCAGGTTTGCTGTCGCCCGAATGTTCTTTATGTCAGAATAGATGAAGATACCCTGGATATTGAAATAGATACTGACTATCAAGAATAAGTGACTATAAAAAGGTCGGAATTGCCTTTGATGCTGACTTGGTAGAATTCATAAATCTTGAAGCGGCTGCTTCTACGAAGGCCTGAAAAATTCGAGAGTTTACCGAACAGTTTGGCGACATTTCTGGGTGCCATTGAATTGCTATCATCCAAGGGTGATAGCAGTGCTCCATTGCTTCTACCAAAGTGTCAGGTGCATCGGCTACAATTCGCCAATCGGATGTTACCTTTCGCACTGCTTGATGATGCCAGGAAACAACTGTTGTTGAAGTTTTTCCCATAATTTTTGCTAGCCGACTGTTGGGTTCAATTTCAATGGTATGCTCGATCGCACGCGGGGGAATTCCCGATCCGTGATTAACCTTGTCTCCGTAAGCATCGGGTACGTGAATCACCAAACTGCCACCGCTGGCTACGTTCAGGATTTGCATACCCCGGCAAATCCCCAACACAGGTATGTCAGCCTTCAAAGCTAGCTTTGCTAAGCTTAATTCAAAATTGTCGCGTTCTGCATTAACCGAGTAAACTGTGCGATCGACATAACCGCCATAAAGTTCTGGGTTGATATCTCCGCCCCCGGAAAAAATCAACCCATCTACTGCATCCAAAATACTAGCCGGATCTAATTGATTGGGCGGCAGTAAAATCGGAATGCCACCAGCCGCCTGAACTGCATCAATATAAGTTCCATTTAAGCGATATTCGCCTGCTGGACAGCGGTTGTATGTTGTGATGCCAACGATAGGAAATTTTTTCATTTGCTACAGGGCGGGAGATAATTAATTGTGGAAGGTGCGGGCGGGCTAGAAGCCCACCCCACAAGAATATTTACTCATTGTGGAACAGGCATCTTGCCTGTTTCTTTGGGCCGGCTAGAAGCCCACCCACCATAAACTTACTTATTGTGGAACAGGCATCTTGCCTGTTTCTTGTCTGATTTATTGTAATTGATTCCTAGATTAAACTAAGAATTTCCTACACGGCTGTCTAATTTGTAACAGTTTTAGTATTAGTTTCCGGCAGCGGTTTGCGCGTACACAGATAAGCCAACGGCCCGAACAGCGGCACTAATGTTACTGCCCAAAATGCTGTAGAACTCTGCATTCCTCGGCGGGTCATATCGTCTCCTAATAAGGCAGGAAATAGTAGGCCAAGCATACAAAAGTCTAAACTCATTACATGGATAAAACGGCTGGTTTGCCACTGCCCAATAAAATCAGACCAATCGCCGTTTGTCAAGCCAAAGGCAACTAAACCAACAGCAGCTAATGTTAAGAAAAATCCAGTAAAACGGGAGTCTAATATCTTTAAAAAGATATTTTTTTGACCGGGAAATTCTGGATTAGGTTCGCGCAGGGCTAAATAAGGCAGCAAGGCAACGGCGCCGACGCCAAAGGATAAAGTGGCAAATAACCATGCAGGTATTTTCTGGCCCCTGCCGTCAGCAAATAAGACGCAACTGTAGATGAGCGGCCAGACTCCCATGAGGTTGAATAACGCTACAATTAAAGGGTTGATGTCTGCTATTTTGCCTGTGGAAATATTGGTAATTAGTGTGATGGTTTTTTCTGGGCTGTCGGGTGGTGCAAATACAAAGGCGTAGGTGATAAATGCAATCCAAAGCAGCCCAAATCCAATTTTTATGAACATAGTTAGTTTTTCTGACTTCTGATATTACTATAGCAAGCTTAAAGGGTTTTTGAATAATACTTTTTTTCTTTACCGCAGAGGACGCAGAGAACGCAGAGGAACAGAGGAGAATATTTGAATGTCTTGCTATTTGGCATTGCGGGTTTTGGGTAGATTGCTAAATTTTTGCATAAATTGGCGATCGATCCAATCTTTCCAGTACCACAGCAGCCCCGATTCCCACATGAAAGATCCGCGAGATGCGATCGCCCTTTTATTCCCAGTACCAATTAACCCTAGGTACTGTTCCTGGGGTGCAAAGGGTTTCAGCGGTTTTTCTAATAAAAACTGCTGCAAATTTTCAAACAGCGGTTTGCCCTGACGCACGGCAAACACGCCTGCTTTGGGGCGCGGATAATTAACCATCGCAGCGATATCGCCAGCCCCAAATACATTGGGGTGAGAGACTGATTGCAGGCAATCGTTGACTTGCATAAAGCCGTTTGAGTCGGCTGCTAAACCGGATTCTCTTATCCAATTGGCTGCCGATGCTTGTGTCACCCAAAATATGCGATCGCACTCTAATTTTAAACCAGATTCACAGGAAATTTGGTAATTGGTAGGGAAGTGAAGAGTGGTTTCCCTCTCGATTTTTTTTACAGCACAAACTTTTTCCTTTAAATGCAATTGAATGCCGCGACGTATGAGAATTTCTTGAAGGCGGCGACGCACTCGATGGTTATGTGCAGGCATTAATTCAGCACCGCTGTGCAACAAATGTATTTCTAGTTCTTCTTCTTTTTTCCCCCTTGCCTCTTCCCTGAATCCCCATCCGTTAAATCCGTTAAATCCGTTACACAATCTGTTGCCGAACCCTTCTTCCTTCCCCAATCGAAACTGCATATTTAATGCTAATTCTACGCCGCCTGCACCGCCGCCCACAATGGCAATTCGCAGCGGTTTCTGGGGATGGTTTTGCCTTTCGGAAATTAACTGATTCCAGCTAGTTAAAAACTCCGGTACGGGTTTAGCTGCAATTGTATATTCTGCCGCACCCGGTACAGATAAAGTCGCAGGAGTGCTGCCGATATCCACAGAAAGCACATCAAAATTAATCGGAGGCCGAGTTTGACAAATAACTAAATTTTTGTTAAGGTCGATCGCGATCGCCCGATCGATTAATATTTGACATCCGGCAAATTCCGCGAGCGATCGCAAATCGATGTGACATTCATCATAATCGTAAAACCCGGCAACGTGTCCCGGCAGCATCCCCGAATAAGGTGCGTGCAGCACGTCGCTAATCAGAGTCAAACGCACTCCCGGCAGCGGGTTGATACCGAACATTTTTAATACGATAGCATGACTGTGACCGCCGCCAATTAACACTAAATGTTTCACCAAAAAACTGGGTCTGAAGCCCCGTCCTTATAGGACGGCTTTACATTGAATTAAATCCCCTTTCGGGGTCGGAGAGGGAATTTAATGCAACCTCTCCGATTTTTGGGGAATGGTTGCCCCAAACTCCCATTTCTGGGGTAAAGTTAGCTTCGACAAAGTTATAAAGGCTTGTTAGGCTAGCAGCACTGTCTCAGTGACCTTAAGACTGTTTAACCACTAGCGACAGAGCAAGGGACTAGCTTCGCATCCCAGGGTGTCGTGACCTAAATAACATAGCTATTTAAAGCTTAGTCTGGTCAGAATGGCCTGTTAGATTTCTCTTTCAAGCCTCACGCCTTTAGGCTGAGGTTTCTGACAATTACAGATGTTCGATCGAGATGTTCCAGCACCGATATTGTACAGCACTTGCACTCCTTGGGCCGCAGAGTCCGGTAAGGATAGCTGGCAGTGCGTAATTAATGATTTCCCAGCAGTTAGACAGAATGCTCTCACTTACCCTCTGTCTCAGAGATTATACGGAGCTCAGTTGCGATCGCAGCACATCAATTCACCCATTTCAGTTAACCGATTCCACATTCAGCGCAAATAGCTGTAGACTGTAGAGCGAGCAAATTTTATCACCAAATTATGCCAGGGTGTGTTTCAATAGCTAACTCACCATTCAAAACTATGACATTACGCATCATTCCGCGCCGTTGGCAGCGATCTATTAAAACTCTTTTCCCGCTTCTGTTTGCCCTCTCATTCATTATAGTATTGCTGGCGAACAACTTCATTCCGGCGATCGCCCAGCCACCCCGCCAGGAAATTCGCGGCGTTTGGATGACGACAAACGACAAAGACATCCTCAGAGATCGTCGCAAACTAGGAGATGCTGTCAGCAAACTAAAACGGTTAAATTTCAACACAATCTATCCCGTAGTCTGGAATTCAGGCTATGCAATGTATCCCAGCAATGTAGCGCAGCAAAAAGACATTCAACCCTTTGTTTACAGAGGGTTAGAGGGACAAGATATGATCGGAGATTTGATAGCTCAATCTCACCGCCAAGGCCTGCTAGTAATTCCTTGGTTTGAGTTTGGTTTCATGGCTCCTCCCACCTCAGAATTAGCCTTAAATCATCCCGATTGGCTGACACAAAAACAGGACGGCAGCCAAACATCAATCGGTGCAGGTGGCGAAGTAGTTTGGCTCAATCCCTTTCATCCAGAAGTTCAGCAATTCATTACCAAACTCGTACTAGAAATTACCACTCAATATAACGCCGACGGCATTCAATTTGACGATCACATGAGTTTGCCGTCTGAATTTGGATACGATGACTACACAGTTGCTTTGTATACCAAAGAAACCAAAAAAGCTCCGCCCAAAGATTTTCAAAACCCAGCATGGGTGCAATGGCGAGCCAATAAAATTACCGCTTTTATGTCACAGCTAAATCAAGCCGTCAAAGCAGTCAAACCCAATGCAATTTTCTCAATTTCTCCCAATTACTACGAGTTTGCTTACAAACATCACCTGCAAGATTGGCTGGCTTGGGTGCGTTTGGATATTGCCGACGAGCTAATCGTGCAAGTCTACCGTTCCAATCTAGAATCATTTGTAGACAAGCTTAACCGTCCAGAAATGCAAGAAGCACAGCAAAAAATTCCCACCGGAGTTGGGATTATGACTGGTTTGAGAAATAACCCAGTACCGATTCAGCAAATTAAATCTCAGGTGCAAGCAGTCCAAGAATACGGCTTAGGCGCCGCTTTCTTCTACTACGAAAGCTTGTGGGAATATGCACCAGAACCTCTAGCAGTTCGACTTTCTCAATTTAGTGCTTTCTTCCCGTCTTCTGCATTCCGAACAGCGCTACAAATACCCAGACGCGCGGCGACTTTCCCTCCGCCTGCGCCACCAAAACCAGACCCCAAAGCTAAGCCAGAGGAACCTACCAAAAACAGCCCACCTTCGCCATCACCAACCACGTAAAAGAATTAAAGAGTCATCAGTCATTAGTAACTTTGTAGGGTGTGCAAGTAGTCCGACAGTCCGACAGGGGTTTAAACCCCTGTCTCATAGCTGAAGTCGTCTTTAGACGACTGTAGCAATTCTATCAAAGCTGTTTTTCTATAGAGTTAGCGCAGAATATATGTGTAACTCTACTTTTGAAAATTGAGATTACTATTTGAGTCGGTTTTAACCGACTTATGCTATTAGACAGGGACTTGAGTCCCTGGCGGCCAGTGGCAGAATGAAACAGCTCTGCTGGGGGCGAGGGGATACCGAGTTATGTTCCTATAAAATATCCGTATTACCAACAACTACCCTCAATAAAAATGCCAACAAAGCAAAAATTTTTACTGCCAAAAATGGGCTGCGGCACTTGGGCCTGGGGCAACAGATTGCTCTGGGGATACAATGAAAGTATGGACGAGGAATTGCAAGTCGTTTTCAATCTTTGTGTTAGTAACGGTGTCACCTTATTCGATACTGGCGACTCTTACGGAACTGGGAAATTAAATGGACGCAGCGAACAGCTTTTGGGGCAGTTTTCTCAACAATATCAAGGTGCAAACAAAGACAGTATTTGTATTGCGACAAAACTGGCTGCTTATCCTTGGAGACTGACGCGACAATCAATGATATCGGCTTGCAAAGCCTCTGCTGCGCGCCTCGGAAAAAATGTAGATTTGGTGCAAATGCACTGGTCTACAGCTAATTACGCTCCTTGGCAAGAAAGCGCTCTTTTAGACGGTTTGGCTGACCTTTATGAGCAAGGATTGGTCAAGGGAGTGGGCTTGTCTAATTACGGGCCGAAACGGCTGAAATGGGTGCATCAAAGATTTAGCGATCGCCAAATTCCTATTGTTACTTTACAAGTGCAATATTCGCTACTTTCCACCTATCCCGTGACCGAACTAGGGTTGAAAGATGTTTGCGATGAATTGGGGATTAAAATGATTGCTTACAGTCCTCTAGCCTTGGGGTTGCTGACGGGTAAATATTCCGAAAACGGCTCTCTTCCTAAAGGTATCCGAGGTTTGGCGTGCAAGCAGCTACTTCCGGGAATGCGATCGCTTCTGGAGTGTTTGCGAGAAATAGCGGCATTCAGAAACAAGACTGTTTCGCAGGTAGCAATCAACTGGTGTATCTGCAAAGAAACTATTCCGATTCCGGGGGCGAAATCTGCTGCACAGGCGATGGATAATATTGGTGCTTTGGGCTGGGAGTTAGACTCCGGGGAGATTGCCGAATTGGATAAGGCGGCGGCGAGTGTAGATAAGAAAATGGTGCAGAATATCTTTCAAACTCGGTAAAAAGACTCTCGCGTGGGGTGGGGGCGGGTTTATTTAAGCTGTCTGCATTCTTTAAATCTTTTGGTGAACCCGCCCCTACAGTTTTTTGACGGCGGGTGTAAGAGATCGGGTTAAATAGATATGATTGCTGTAGGGGCGGGTTTTACAAACTATCATTGCCTAAAATCAATAATCTCATAAACCCGCCCCCACCGGATGACACAATCTTTCATTGATTCACACAAAAATTTTCCACACACCGCACAAACATTTCTACACCCATCCCCAGCGCAGTTTCATCAAAATCAAAGCGCGGGTGATGGTGCGGGTAAGCCAAGTTTTTCTCTGGATTTGCTGAACCCAAAAAGAAATAGCAACCGGGGACTTCTTGCAAAAAGAACGACATATCCTCGCCGCCCATTGTTTGACATTCGGGAACGATTCCGGCAGGAGTTTCGACGACGGATTCTGCCACGTCGCGCACCAATTCAGCTATTCTCGAATCATTAATAACTGGCGGATAAAGCGCACAATAATCTAATTGGTAATTAGCGCCGTGACTCTGACAAATTCCGGCAATTACTTGCTCGATTCGGTTTGCAAAATAACCTTGATATGCTGGATTGAAATAGCGCACCGTGCCACCGATTTGAGCAGTATCGGCAATCACGTTGTGGGTGTGGCCTGCGTGGAATTTGCCGACAGTTACTACCGCTGAGTCGATCGGGTCAATATTCCGCGCGACAATTGCCTGCAAAGCGCTGACAATTTGGGCTGTAACTACGATCGAGTCCACAGTCTGATGTGGCATTGCGCCGTGTCCACCTTTGCCAAAAATCGTGCAGTCAAAAACTTCCACAGCCGCCATCAGCGCGCCGCTGCGGACGCCTACAGTGCCTAAAGGTAGATTGTTCCACAAATGCAAGCCGACGATCGCATCAACATCAGGATTCTTCAAAACACCCGCCTCAATCATCGGTTTTGCGCCTCCTGGCCCTTCTTCGGCGGGCTGAAAGATAAATTTTACTTTACCCGAAAAGCTGTGTTTGTGCTTGGCAAGATAACAAACAGTACCAAGGGCGATCGCAATGTGGCCGTCGTGGCCGCAAGCGTGCATAATTCCATCATGCTGCGATCGATAATCCACCTCATTTTCCTCTTGAATCGGCAAAGCATCCATATCAGCCCGAATTGCCAAAACCCGCCCCGGTTTGCCGCTGTCTATAGTGGCGACAATACCAGTTTGAGCAATATTAGTTTCATGATCTATTCCCCATTCCTGCAACTTTTGTGAGATAAACTGCGCCGTTAAATTTTCATCAAAACTCAACTCCGGCCTTTGATGCAAAAGGCGACGCCATTCAACTAGCTGAGGCTGCAAATTTCTAATTTCCAGCCGCAACTGAGATAAATCGACAGAGGTTAAATTCGGTAAAGTAGAAACCATGTTTTATTCTCCTTATAGCAATTTGTAAAACTCTCTCTTTTCTTTCTCTGTGCTCTCTGCGCTCTCTGCGGTTAAAAGAAAATCTTCTTCAATCCTATCTGAGTTGTGCCGGAGATTTTTTTTTAATGAACCGCAGAGGACGCAGAGTACGCAGAGGAAGAGAAGAATGAGAAAGAGATGTGTTGAGAATAGGGTTATTTAGAAGTCTGAGGAACTAAATTAACCCCTGGTAGCAACCGCTCTAAATCTAAATCTGAAGCAACTTTAGCTAATTTAGCAAGGTCAGTCGGGTCATCTAAATGCGGCAAAATACCCAACACAGGTATTTGAGTCAGCGACTGGATTAAATCAACGGGCGCTAAATCGGCAATTTCTTGTTCAGAATAAGCTTTAACGCAATTGAGCACAATTCCTCTCAGCTTAAAACCAGTGTGTTTGGCGAGAGCAACATTCGCCACAGCTTGCCCGATCGCCCCCAACTTCACAGGTACTACCAAAACCCCTCTCAGCCGCCAATCCCTAGCAATATCGGCCACCGTCAGTTCCCACGTTACAGGCGATCCCAGCCCTCCCAAAGCTTCCACCAACACAAAATCCTTGCGTTCAGAGAGGCTTTGCCACGCTGTCCAGACCTTTTCGAGTTCGATACGTCTCCCCTCCCGTTCGGCCGCAATCGGCGGTGCTAGAGGCGCATCAAAGTGCACCGGATTGAGTTCTTGGGGGGATTGGTCGAGGGAAAACAAACGGGTGTAAAGTTCGCGATCGCCCGTTCCTGTTTGCAACAGCTTCATAATTCCCAAACTGCGATCGGGAAAATACATTTGCCAATAAGCAGCCAGAGCGCTGGTCAAAACAGTTTTGCCCGCGTCGGTATCAGTTCCAGTAATTAGCAGCGAGTTCATTGGCAAAAAGCTAACAAATAATTGGCCTCAACCTCAGTCTAGGGGAATTTTGCCAGAAGTTTAGAGTTCTGGTGATGGTGCGGGTGTTGGTGCTGGTTCGGGTTCCGGCGCGGGCTCCGGTTCGGGTTCCGGCGCGGGTTCCGGTTCCGGTTCCGGCGACGGTGCCGGAGTTGGGGCAGGTTCCGGCGATGGTGCTGGTGTTGGGGCAGGTTCCGGTGTTGGTGCGGGTGTTGGTGCGGGTGTTGGTGCTGGTGTTGGCGACGGCGCGGGTGTTGGTTTGGGTGCGGGCGCCGGTTTGGGCGCTGGAGTCGGCGCTGGAGTCGGCGCTGGAGTCGGCGCTGGAGTCGGAGTTGGCGCTGGGCTTGGTTCTGGGCTTGGTTCTGGTAAAGGTTCTGGGCTTGGTTCAGGCAAAGGTTCTGGGTTCGGTTCTGGTAAAGGTTCTGGGCTTGGTTCCGGCAAAGGTTCTAGGGTTGGTTCCGGCAAAGGTTCTGGGCTTGGTTCTGGCACAGGTTCTGGGCTTGGGGTTGCCAAAGGTTGCGGGGTTGGGGTTGGCAAAGGTAGCGGGTTTGGTACCGGAGTTAGTGTCGGCGTCGGACTTGTAAGTGCTGGCGGTGTCGGAGTGGGTTTGGGGCGCGAATTGTTGAGAAATGAGCCGACTAAAGCCCAGGAACCAAAGCCAGTCAAGATTACTAAGCCGGCCAGCAGTCCGATCGCAGCGATGGGATTGTCCCAAAAAGAGCCCCCAACAGGCTCACTTAACGGGTCTGGCTGGTTTGGCGGGGGGGAACTCTGGGCGACGGGCTCTGGCGGCCTGCCCACGGCCACCGTTGCTATTAGCGAAGGGTTTGTCTGCACCACTACTGGCGCGGGCGGTACAGTTGGCTGGCTAGGTTTAGGATTAGTTTGGGCGTCGAGTGCTTGGGCGACTTCGCTGACAGATTGATATCGATCGCCCGGAGATCGGCTCAACATCCGATTTAGCACCAAAGCCAAACCCGTGCTCACCTGCGCTTGCTGCTGCCAATTCCACTGCAGCGTTGTTTGATCGAGCAATTCCTGCGGTTCTTTGCCTGTCAGCAGGACGATCGCCGTTACGGCTAAAGCGTAGAGGTCGCTGCTGGCAGTTGCCCGCCCGCTTTGCAACTGTTCCATCGGCGCGTAGCCGATTTTACCGACAGTTGTCGCGTGGGCTGTTCCTTCGGGAGACTGGACTTTGGTGGCGAGTTCTTTTACCACTCCAAAGTCAATCAGCACCGGCAACTGGTCGTTTTCCCGCCGAATTATATTTTCTGGGGAGATGTCGCGGTGGATGATGCCGCGGGCGTGGATGTGAGCGAGTACCGGCAACATTTGCCGGATAAATACCAAGACTTCGGCTTCAGTGAAACTGCGACCATTGGAAGTTCGATCGAGCAACAGTTCGCGGTAAGTCATCCCTTCCACGTAATCCTGCACTAAAAACAAACGCTGGTTCTCTTCAAATATTGCTCGAAACTGGGGAATTTGTGGGTGCCCAATTTGGTAAAGTATTGCCGCCTCTCTTTGGAACAATTCCTTCGATTTTTCCAAAACGTATGGCCCGCTTTGCACCGGGATCAATTCCTTCAGGGCGCACCGTTCTTGAAACCGTCCCAAATCTTCTACTAAATAAGTCCGGCCAAATCCTCCTTGACCTAAAATATTCACCAAGCGGTAGCGGTTTTGTAGGAGAGTTCCAATAGCAATAGGTGGCTGCATAAGTTTAAGTAGAAACTGTTAAAAAATAGACGATCGCTCACAGACTTAGTAATGCTAGGTCTTTAATGCTCTTGAGCATACTTCACTATCTGTAGTCCCCAGTCCCGACCAAAGTTAGTATTTTACATTTTTTATGACATTCTTGGACGCAATGATGGTCAGAAACCGGGTTTTTTCACGAAAACACAGAGGTTGCCACCTGCAGATCCGATCAAAAACCCGGTTTCTGCGTCAATATCTCAAGGGAGAAATGCACGATTTTTCGTAGAAACCGGGTTTTTTGGCCTTAGCCCTAATAAATTGTCGCCCCTCGGCCTAAGCCATACATCTCTATAAAGCTTGAGATGATTTATCGGAGATGTCTAATGACTAATGACTACTGACTACTGACTACTGACTACTGACTACTGACTACTGACTAAGGACTAAGCTTTGCTTTCACCATGTCTTGAATTCTGTTACCGTCTGCTTTGCCCTTAAGCTGCTGCATTGCCTTGCCCATCACCTTGCCCATATCTTTTGCAGAAGTAGCGCCAACCGAAGCAATCACTTCGTCAACTACTTGACTCACCTCTTCGTCTGACATCTGCGCCGGCAAATACTCTTCAACAATTGCCAACTCCGCCTCCTCTTGTGCCACTAAATCTTCGCGGCCACCTTTGCGGTATTGTTCGATCGAATCCCGGCGCTGTTTGGCTATTTGCATCAAAATTTCCATTTCTTGAGCTTCTGTCAGCGTTTCTTGCCCGGAGGGACGGAGGCTGACTTCTTTTTCGAGAATAAATTTCTTGATGCCGCGAACTGTTTCCAAGCGAACTTTGTCCTTGGACTTCATGGCTGCTTTGATTTCTGCGTCAATGCGTTCTCTTAAGCTCATCGATTTCTACCTTGCTTTGCCCGATCTCAAAAATCTGAAGTATGCTTCCGATTCTTAACTTTTTTTACAGTATTTTTCAAGTTTATTGCCTGTTGGTGGCTTTTTTATCGCATGGAACCCGGATGCCTTCGACTTTCGACTGAATTTTGGGCCGCTAGACTTCCCGCCTCAGCCCCAAATTGACTCACGGTAGAACTTTTAGACCCAGGGACACCAGTGCGATCGTACTTCTGCCATTACAGAGAGCGCTAGAACCCACATTCCGCACGCTGGGCTGTCACACAGCATAATTACGCAGAATGCTTGATCTTTACAGTAATAAATTATGCCTTTAAAAAGTAATTTATCCGTTAATGTACGGTATTATAGTATAACTTATAGTTTTATGGGTGGATAAAAATAAGTAAAAACCGATTGTGACCGTTGAGGGTGCCGAAAGAGGGCTAGAAACCCGGTTTCTCGGACATATTTCTGCAAGTCCTATTCAATTCGCCTAACTTCACACTTGTGGTCGCCTCGAAAGTTAAATCTATTAAAAAATTGGCTGAATATTTCTAGTTTCAGATGGTAAGATAGCGATGGAATAAACGTCCTGCAAGAGGCCTGCTGTGATCCGTTCTGCTACTTTACCGCTTCCGCTTCCCGAGCCGCCGGTTTCCGCTCATGACCGTCTGCGGCTGTTCTCCGGTTCTGCTAATATTCCCCTCGCCCAAGAGGTGGCTCGCTATCTGGGGATTGATTTGGGGCCGATGGTTCGCAAGCGGTTTGCTGATGGGGAACTCTACGTTCAAATTCAAGAATCGATTCGGGGTTGCGATGTTTACTTGATTCAGCCAACTTGCTGTCCGGTAAACGATCGCCTGATGGAATTGTTAATTATGATCGATGCTTGTCGCCGCGCTTCGGCTAGACAAATTACTGCTGTCATTCCCTATTACGGATATGCTAGGGCTGACCGCAAAACGGCCGGAAGAGAGTCGATTACGGCAAAATTAGTGGCTAATTTGATTACGGAAGCTGGGGCAGGTCGCATTTTGGCGATGGATTTGCACTCGGCTCAAATTCAAGGTTATTTTGACATTCCTTTCGATCACGTTTACGGTTCGCCGGTGCTTTTGGATTATCTGGCGAGCAAGCAATTGACGGATATTGTTGTGGTTTCGCCGGATGTTGGCGGAGTCGCTAGGGCGAGAGCTTTTGCCAAAAAGCTTGGTGATGCTCCCCTGGCAATTATTGACAAGCGCCGCCAAGCTCACAACGTCGCCGAAGTGATGAACCTCATCGGTGATGTCAGGGGCAAAACTGCTGTGTTGGTGGACGACATGATCGATACTGCCGGCACGATTTCTGAGGGCGCGAGATTGTTGCGCCACGAGGGTGCGAGGCAGGTTTATGCTTGTGCTACTCATGCGGTGTTTTCGCCTCCAGCCATCGAGCGTTTGTCTAGCGGGGTTTTGGAAGAGGTAATTGTTACGAATACAATTCCTGTACCGGAAGAAAACCGTTTTGAGCAGTTGACGGTGCTTTCGGTAGCCAATTTGCTCGGAGAAACTATTTGGCGGATTCACGAAGATAGTTCTGTTAGCAGTATGTTCCGCTAGAGGGCAAAGACACTTTTTGAATGTTTGTTTGAGGGTGCGTTAACAAGAGTGTAACGCACCGTTTTTTTTGTGAATAGTGCGATCGTTTCCCGCAAGTAATCAGCCCAGGCTCATCTAAATTTTACTGTCAAGTCCCCTCAAATTCTTGTGGAGTGGGCGTCCCGCCCGCCCGGAAAATACAATTTAGATGCCGAACAGCTTATCAAGTTCCTCGGTAAAATAACGGTTATAAGTTTGTACTGAGGACTCAAGTCCTCATACAATTCGCTCGGACTTGAGTTTTCACTACGAACCAATTTGACGATCGCCGATCGATCGCACTTGGTACCACCGGAACAAGAGATGGTAAAATTCTATCTTGTTGTTGGAAGAGGGCGACTTTTTTATATTCTAGATAAGTCTCATCACAATAAGGAGCCAATAGGGAAAAATCATGAAACATTCACTTGTACGAACAGTGGCCGCACTGGCAGGTTCAGCAATTTTAACACTTGGCGCGATCGGTTCGGCTAAAGCATTTACTTTTGACGAAACCGAAATTAACCAAGACCGAGTAATTGTCATCGCCCAACCCCGCCCTTCCGGCGGCTACCAATTGCTAATTGTAGAACAGGTATCTAACACGCGACAATGCTGGAGCGAAAGTGGCTCTAATCCCGTGAAAGTCGATCCATTATTAGTTAGTTTTGATTTCACCGGTATTTGTGGTCGCGCAACAGACAGCAACGGCTTTTCAATTCGCATGGCAGGCACCGATTTAGCATTAAAATACGCCCTGACTTTGGAAATTGTTGATGGCAATGTTCTACTAATTGGAACTCCCGTAGATTACCAAGGTAAATCGGTGGTGATAGGCCGCACAAATGGCGATGCTAACGAATTTATGAAAATCACTCTCGATCCTGCTTGGCGCTTGAGCAAAAGAGCTTATCAAGGCCGCACATTAGGTCACTTTTATTTCACTACCAATCAACCCGCACCGGAAGAAATTGGCAATACCGGAGGCAATACCGGAGGCAATACCGAAGTAATACCGCAGCCAATACCAATACCAATACCGCAGCCAATACCGCAGGAAATACCGCAGCCAATACCGCAGGAAATACCGCAGGAAATACCAATACCGTAGGCAATACTAGCTTTTCTACAACTCGGAGATAGCTACCGAGGATATCTACGCTTCCGAAATTAAAGAAGCTGTGGGCTTTGGGTTTGTAGCCCGGTTTTTTCACAATAATACCTTTCGATCGCAATTTGCGGTTACCAGAGAGCAATTGGTATCTTTAGTTTGGGAATCTTTGAAAGGAATACAATGTGGTAATATCACATTTCCTAGCTATGTTTCTATCCCTCCCTATAGCGACGTTCCTATTTCCCACTGGAGTGCCGGAAAACTTCTATTTGCGCGGGACAACAAGATAGTTAGCGGCTATCAAGATGGAACTTTTAAACCTACCCAGCCCGTCACTCGCGCTGAATTGATGGGGGTGCGCCGTCGAGAGGCGGAATTCGGTTTTTCGGCGGGAATGCAGCCAAATTTAGTTGCTAAAGAGCCGTCTAAAACTTTTTTAGAATAACGGCTCATTAATGTCTGAAGGTATTGACGATATTGATCTAGTCTGTCCCTTATACAATCACCTCATTTGTGGGTTAATAGTTATATGTTGTACTCTTGTCAAGAACGGGCAAGATGCCCGTTCCACAAAATTTGATTTTATTGTGGAATGGGCATCTTGCCCGTTCCTAAACAAGTAATTGAGAAGGGTGCAAGATATCAGTTAATCAGGACTAAAGTCCTGATTACAAACCAGTTCGTAATCAGGACTTTAGATTTCATCATATCGTTTACTTGGGTTTCTTCTTAGATAGCTTTTTAGGAGTTTTCGGAACCGGGATTGTCTCTAATTCTTGCTGTGCGATATCTGAGGTTGAGTTACAAAAGTCATTTAAGGAAAGTTTTTGTTGCGATTCAAGTTCGTTTAGCAAGTTTGAAGCAGTTTCTAATATTTGCTTTCCCTGTCGGACTTGAATAGTAGTTTTATTTTCGATCGCATCTAGCAACACAAAAATCGAGACTGTTTGCCAAATATCTAAATCGTCGCCCACGACATCGCAAGCAGAGACAATTTTGCCGTTTTGTGGGGCGTGAATTCCTAAGCCGGAATCTTGAATTAACGGCTGGATTTCTGCTAGACTTAAATTCGCAAGGTCGCTAATTTTATGTTCGAGCGATACTAAATCTGCTAAATCGGGTAAGTTGACAGATTCGGCCGCTAAAGCATCGAACTTGAAGGTAAGAGTTTGATTCAGCGGATCGGAAATGGCATAAAGTGATTGAATTTGCGATCGACTAACCGCACCTTTCTCGAAAAAATCTCTACCTTGCGGGGCGATCGCAATTTTTCCATTTTCAGCCACCTCCAAGGTTTCCAAACTAACCAGAGTCGCCGCCGTAGTCTTCACAAAAATCTCGTCCAACCCCAGCAAATCCGCCAATTCCTTCAAAGTTGGCGCAGGTTCAAACTCAACGCCCGCCCGCAAAATGAACTCTTCCAACACGTTAAACTCGCGCGGTTCGCTAATCGCCACCTCCAGCGGAGTTTGGCGGATTGCAAAGCGGAATTGACGCGCCGCCAACACTGACAAACCCGGATTTTGTTGCTCAATTTGTTCGGCTAGCGAACTTAAATTTGAGTCAATTGTTTTAGTTGAGGACGCTAGAAACATCTACAAAACCTCCGCAGTGACGCACCGTTTTTGAAACTTCCTGATACATTTTTCCCACAGTACCTAGTTGTTGAGTAAATAAATCGTGGCAGCCGACAACTACCAGCAATTCTTGAGCGCGGGAAAATGCCACATTCACCCGTTCCGGTTCCTTAGCAAATCCAATATCGCCCCTAACATTATTGCACACTGTGCTGACAATAATTACAGGTCTTTCCATACCTTGAAATATGTCAACCGTACCAGTGCGGATGCTCAAAGCAGGGAATCTTTCGCCTTCGATTCTGTCTTTAATTGCATTTAATTGAGCAGCATAAAAAGTGATAATTCCGATTTCTTTCGGTGGTTCACCGTCGGCAACTTTGGGCTGCCAAGCTATCTCCATTTGTTCGCACAAACGCTCGATCGCATCAATCTCCTTGACATTCAACCGCGAAGTACCCTGTTTTTCCTCTTCAAATCCTTGTCCGATGGGCGTTTTCACCCACAGAATATGATTATTTTCTTGAATGATTCTACCTGCGAGGTTGTGGGCGCGCTTGGTGTCAGCTTCCTGAATGCCACAGTTGAGTTTTTGCTGGTAAAACTGATTGATTGCGCCCATGATTTGTGGGTGCATTCGATACTGAGTTGTCAGCATTTTTTTGATGCTGTCGCTGGCATTTTCAAACAAAACTTTGAACAGCGATTCTTTGATAAAGCTAAGTTCGTCTCCGGTACAGCCGATGTCTTCGGCAATATCGTCGATCGTACTTTGATTAAACATCGGCGGCAATTGCCTGTGATCGCCCACTAATACTAACTTTCTGCCTTTCAAAGCGGGGATTAATAACTCTGGCGGAGTGCATTTGCTAACTTCGTCAATGATAACTGCATCAAAGCTGGGAAAGTTTTTAGTAAAATCGAAACTAGCAGCTTGCACGCAAGTAATGCCGATCACGTTGGCATTGTCAATATAAATTTGCTTTAAATCGTTGCGGTCTTTTTCTGATGGATTGCGGAGTTTTTGAATCCAATCTGTCACAAACGTTTGAGAGCGATTTAGTGCGGTTTCTTCTTGTTCTAATTTACGTTGCCAAGTTTTGAATAAACGCTTAATTTTGTTCAAAAAAGCTACGGTGAATAATCCTGTATTCGGAACTTCTGGCTGATATTGAGTCGGGATAGTTTGCCATGCTGACTCCCACCAATTTCTCTCGACAAGTAATGCTGCTGTTGGTTGCTGCTGTTGCAGTTGAGCATTAATTTCGCTCAATTCTGCTTGTAGTTGAGCGAGTTGCTGCTGCGAAGTTGCAGCCGCAATTTGTAGCGGGGATAAATGCTCGTCAAGGGTGTTTTTGATTGTCTCCAAAACCCCAAAAGGATCTAAGTCAGCAATGGATTTTTCAAGCTGAATCGTGGTTGATTTCCAAGCCTCAACTTGCTTGACAAACTGCTGCGGTTGCTCCCAAATATTCGATTTTTGGGCGAGATATTGTTCGGATAAAATTCGCAATTTTTCAGGTACGTTTGGCTGTTGGACAATTGCTTGCAACAAAGTAGTAACTTCGCTAATTTTTAAGTTTGCCTCTTGCTGCGCTGTTTCTACCTGAAGTTTAGCGGCGGATATTTGCTGCTGGCTCAAGGTTTGACCGATTTTATCTAATAACTGTTGCTGTTTTATAAGCTGCTGTTCGGTTTCGGTTTTCAGGGGAACCACGCACTGACGGGCGTTTGCGAGGATACTGTGCAGCAATTCTTTGACTAGGCGATCGAAGGTAGCCTGGATATGATTTGGGTGCAAGGATTCACTATAAAATTGTTGAATGCTGCTTAAGAAAGTGCGAGCTTTTTCGATGATAAATTTGCGCTGACTTTGGCTGACTTGGGAATAGCTGGCGAAGTCTTTGGCTAGTTGCTGCCACTGTGTACGATCGCCCGCAGAGAGTACGATCGGCGTTTGACTCAAATTTAGGTGCAGAAACTCGCTAAACCGGAACTGTTGCCCTTGTATGTCCTTAAAACCTGCGCTTTCTTCGTGGGATATAGCCTTTTGCAACCGATCCAAATCGGGCAAATTGATTTTGCATTTGGGCGGTACGATCGGCAATTTGAGCGATCGGGCAATTTTCAGCAATCCTGTCGGCAATTCTACCATATCATCCGTCAGCATTGCGCCCGTTTCCCAGCAAGTTTTCACGACTTCATAGAGCCCCGTATCTGCTGTCTCAATCCACTGTGCAACGGCGACGACAACGGCTGCAATTTCCGCTTTTCGCAGTTCCAAATTCTTGATTTTCTGTTCGAGATTTTGGCGATGTGTCTGATTTTGCCGATCGCCCAATTCGAGTTGATTCACAGCCTCAGACATCTGCCGCGACACCCGCAACGACTCCGCAACCGCCGACATAGCGTGACAAACATCATCAGCGCGATCGAATGCCGTCTTAAATTCCGATATTTGCGCTGCTACAGTTTCCTGCAGCCAAACAGCAATCCCAAACGCGCCGCAAGCAGGGCGATCGAACCCTATTTGAATAGCATTGCTAGCGGCAATCCGCACATTTGCCATAAAGTTTTCTACTAAAACATTGCCTTCTGAATAGGGTTTTAGTCGGGGCATAAACTCGGCAACTTCTGGAGATTCCCAGTTAACTTGCGGCGCATCCAGCAAACTTTCTAGCCCACTAACTAGAGATTCAATCTCGCTTTTTTTGGTTAAAGCCTCTTCATAAGCTGCTGCTTGCTGACTGCATTTTTCCTCAATATTTGCTTGACTGTCGTGCAGATGTTTGAGCTCATTAAAAAAATCTCTCTCTGCGGCACAGTAGGCGGCAAATCGCTCTGATTCTGCCACCAACTGCCGCAAAGATGTGATATTAGTCAGGCGCTGCGAGAGCTTTTCTTCGCAGTCAGTCGCCGTATTTTGCAGCCAAGTGCCGATCGCATTTTCCTCCAAAAACGGCTGCCCTTCCTCCTGCACCTTATGAGCTTTTCCCTTCCGCAAAGCCCGAATCGCCGGATTGTGAACTAACCGACTCAAAGCATTGTCTACAGCCAAATTTGCTTGCGAAGCAATGAGCGTTTTGCCACCCTGACGGGCAATTTGATAGCAAATCTCCGCAATCACAGTCGTTTTGCCCGTTCCCGGCGGCCCTTGAATCAAAATTAAATCCCGCGCCGAAAGCACAGTTTCTACGGCAGCAAGTTGGTCCTCATTAGCATTGCGATTTAATAAGTTTTCCCGATCCAATTTAATCAGTTTTTCGGGCATTCTCGCCTGAGAAGAGTCGAATAAAAACTCACTCAAATAGGGATTTTGAGCGCGACCATCTGTCAGCATTTTTAAAGCTTTTTTCTTGCGTTCGATCTGACTGATATCGCCCGCCGCCTCAAAATACAAGAATCCTTGTTTGGGCATTTGATATCTGCCACCCGCCATGCGAGATCCTAAATCAACATCTAACTTAATGCGTAATTTACCATGTTCAAAGTCAATTTCAGCGATGCTGCCTAATGTCTCTCCATCTCGGCTGCTTCTACTTCCGGGCGGCGAATCAAACAGAATAATTTCTTCATTTCGCGCCTTTTTTAGCCTTTCGCGAAAGTCGCCCAATTCTAAGGAATTTTCCTCATAGCCGTCAAGAGTTGCGGAATTACGATCGATTTCAAAAGTGACGATTTTAAAGCCTGAACCGTAATTGTGCGCTCGGAAAGGCACGCAAAATTGACGCGCTTCGGCGATGCGTTTTTCCACATTTAAAAAAGTATGCCAAACTTTTAGTTGTTCCGTAGTTGGTATGTGTCTCTCGTCCCAAAATGGCATTTGTTGGACGCGGGCGATCGACTTTACAGGAATTGGCGATCTACTGTTAGCCAAAAGTCGCAACTGCACCGGCAAAGCATACCCATCTTTCCTTCCTCTGGGAACCGCCACCAAACCAGCATCCAGCAGTTTTAAACCGCCAATTCCGTCTTCACAGCGTACAGTTGCTAACAACCGCAAAGTGCGATCGGCTTTTTGCAACAATTGGGGTAATTCAAAATCATCTCCATCCGTAGCAAGGAGCAATTCCCAGATTTCTTCTTCCGAAAATCTCTCATTTACCTTTTGGCGGCGCACGTAGAAAAGATTGTGGGATTTCCCAGCTATCTCCGACATCAGAATTTCCGCACGCTCTTTGCATTCCCAATCGCAATATTTCCCTAAAGCCGCTTCTCCTTCTATATCGCGAATAAACTTATTAATTGTGCGATCGCCACTAAATTTATATCCCCAATCTTCTGTTACTAAAGATGGCATATTTTGATTTTAGATTTTAGATTTTAGATTTTAGATTGGATTTAAGATTAGCACATCGGAACTTGTGCCGACAGAACCGCGACCTCCCAAAAAAAAATTAAGGTGTGCATTGCACACCCTACGACCATCGCAAATTACCGTACAGGCAACGGGCGATCGAATTAAACAGTTGAGAATCAAAAGGGCGAACGATGGGACTTGAACCCACGAATGGTGGTACCACAAACCACTGCCTTAACCACTTGGCTACGCTCGCCGTATCAGTTTTAACTATAGCATCATATCTCAGCACAAGTCTAGGGGTAAGGCAAAAATATTTTGAAATATTTCTGAGCGTCCCTGAACCGGACAGATCGATGGTGCCTCAAATTCCAAGCACAGTAGGAGTTTAGCACAATTTTCGCTCTGTGCGATCAGGGTGAGCGATCGACCTGTGCGATCGGCAATTATCTCGCCCCCAGCACTCAATCGATTTTAGATTTTAGATTTTAGATTTTAGATTTTAGAATTGAAGCATTGACTTGCGCGAGATAAATTCGGGGGCTCCTTTATCGGATACAGGTTTTTTATGTCTCCACGGATGAACCACGTGGCGGGTATCCTGGATGCTTTCGGTCATGGGGCCTAGGTTCGGTAGCTTTGGCAGCGTCCCGATTCGATCCCGCGCATTAAAATAGCCTTATCAGCCCAGGCGCATCTACAGTCCAGCTTGATAAAACTCACCTCTGACACCATTTTTAAGAACAGGCAAGATGCCTGTTCCACAAAGAATGAATTTCTTTTAGGGTGGGATCTTCTAGCCCGCCCCTAAAAGCCGGATTGAGAATGGTGCAACATCTCAGATGAAATGCTTGTGGGGTTTCCCGCCCGCCCGAAAAATACAACGCAAGAAGCCGGACAGCTTATCCCACACTGCATGAGTTATCAACCATCCCTCTTGTCTCTCTTCTCTCTTCCCTCTTCCTTCGCGCAGCTTCGCGTCTTCGCGGTTCGTTTAAAAAAAAGTCTTCTGTGCAATCTAAAATCTAAAATCTAAAATCTAAAATAGATATGAGCTACTGTGTGAACCCTGAATGTCAAAATCCTCAAAACTCCAACGCCGCACAATTTTGCTTAAACTGCGGCTTTAACCTGTTGCTGAGACAGCGATATCGCCCGATTGAACTTTTAGGTAGAGGCGGATTTGGTAAAACTTTCCTAGCAATTGATGAAGACATCCCATCTCTACCCCCCTGTGCAGTCAAGCAATTTTATTTTTACGACCGTGATCCCGAAATTTTCAACAAAGCCGTTGAATTATTTCGGCAAGAAGGCGTCCGTTTAGACGAACTCGGAAAACACCCGCAAATCCCCACATTATTAGCCTGCTTTGAACAAGAAGGTCATATTTATTTAGTTCAAGAGTTTATAGAGGGATCGACTCTTAAACAAGAATTAGACCAGAGTGTCTACGATGAAAATCAAATTTGGCAACTGCTGCAAGACTTATTGCCCGTGCTGCAATTTATCCATGAGAAGCGCGTCATTCACCGGGACATCAAACCTGAAAATATTATCCGCCGCCAATCGGACAACAAACTCGTATTGATCGATTTCGGCATTGCCAAACTGCTGACTGATTCAGCAATACTCCGTTCAGCAACGCTCATCGGCAGTCAAGATTATGTAGCTCCAGAACAAATGCGCGGCAAAGTATTTCCTGCTAGCGACCTTTACAGTTTAGGGGTTACTTGCATTCGCCTGATGACGCAAGTTCCTCCCTTGGATATGTACGACTGCAACAACGAGCGCTGGTGGTGGCGCGAGTTTCTCCCCAAAGCCACGAGTATTAGCGACGAGTTAGGTGAAATTTTAGATAAATTGCTGCAAACTCGTCTCACTCAGCGGTACAGTTTTGCTACGGAAGTTTTGGACGATATCAAAGCAGCTTTAGATATTCGCCATCAAAATTTGCTTTCGCCCCAAAAGCCGATCGCTCCTGCTCTTAATAATAGCGACAACTCTGCCGATATCAACGCGCTACAAACTCCTGATTCTCCGATTTTACCCACAAATGCCGTAGCCAATTCCGCAGAAACTTTTCCCTTATCTGTTACTTCAAATACTTCAAATCTCGATCCAACCCTAATTTCTGCACGGGGAATTAATTATACCAAACTGCGAGATTTTTTGTCAAACAAAAAGTGGAAAGAAGCCGATCGCGAAACTTGGACTCTGATGTGTCAATCTCTTTCCCAGCAACCGGGAACTCAGCTAGAAATTAGCCAAATTTACCAGATCCCTTGCGAAGATTTGCAAACAGTCGATCGCCTGTGGCTGCACTACAGTCAAGGTCGGTTTGGCTTCAGCGTCCAAAAGCAGATTTACGAAAGCGTTAAGGGAGACTATATCAGATTTTGCGATCGGGTCAACTGGCAAACCTACAATTCTGCTACTACTTTAGGGCAGATTAAATTTAGTCAGCAAGCACCAATCGGACACCTCCCCTCTCGCAGTTGGGTTGGCGGCATTCAGTGGCTGCGACACCTCGATGCCCTATCAGCAAAATTAACCGAGTGCGACAATAATCCTGCTCCTAAATTGTAATTCGGTCTACCGACTCACTAAGTATAATTTCATATTTAAACTCTACCGGAAAGCAGAGAAATTTGTTGAGCTAGATGTATCCATCGACCGAGGCTCGGTGCGATCGATTGTCGCACAATGGATTCTGAAGGTGAACACAGCTACAAGTCTGCAATCCTGAGACTGTAGCAACAGAATTAAAGAGAGGTATCAATCCATGTTTTTTCACAAAAAACAATTAATGGCTGCGGTGACTGTAGACCAACCCAACCCCCGTTTTGCCCAATTGCTGCTAGAACAGTTTGGCGGAGCAACCGGAGAACTGACAGCAGCTCTGCAATACTGGGTGCAGTCTTTTCACTGTGAAGATGCAGGGATTAAGGATATGCTCCAAGATATTGCAATAGAAGAATTCAGCCACTTAGAAATGGTGGGTCAACTCATAGAAATGCACACCAAAAACGTTGACCAAACAGAAGCTTACAAAAGCACTTTGTTTGCGGTGCGTGGCGTAGGCCCACACTTGTTGGACAGCCAAGGTCAAGCTTGGACGGCAGCTTATGTCAACGAAGGTGGCGATGTGGTGCGCGATTTACGCGCTAATATCGGTGCAGAAGCAGGAGCTCGCCAAACCTACGAAGAGTTGATTAAACTAGCACCGGATATGGGAACGAAAAAGACGTTGCAGTTTCTGTTGACTCGCGAAATTTCTCACACTCAAATGTTCATGAAAGCTCTGGAAGCGCTGGGCAAACTCACCGATCCGATGTTCGGCAATATTCCGCCAGATTCCACTGTGGATCTCTACTTTAACTTGTCCACAAATGGCAAGGATGAACGCGGCCCTTGGAACTCGGAACCTACTTTCAAATACATTGCCGATCCCGCTCCAAAAGCTTAATTTGAGAGTTGTTTAGCGTGTGGGGCTTAAAAGATTTAAGCCCTGTATTAAGTAATTTTTCAGCCGCCCGCCTTCTTTTGTAAGGTGGGCGGCTTAGAAAATTTAAGCCCTGTGTTGAGTGCGTAGGTTGGGTTGAGGAACGAAACCCAACATTTTCTCTACAATTTTCCTTAACTGAACCTTATTGATTTTTAAGCCGCGCACCGTAGGATATCGAACTTTTGTGTTGAGTATTTTTCAAGTCACGGGCCCAACGGTGTTATAATTATTTGAAATTCGGCTCGAACATTAACATCAAATCCATATTGAAATTGCGCTCATCCACCTATTTATTAGTTTCTCACGGCAGCCGTGACCCCAGACCCCAACAAGCTTTGGAAAACCTAGGTCAACTGCTGTCTCAAAATTTGGCTGACTCCTTCCCCGCAGTAGCAACCGCCACCTTAGAACTCGGGCCCGCACCGCTGCACGAACAAATTTGCAGTTTTGGCGAACGTACCCTGTCGCTGGGACTGACAGAATTGCAAATCCTGCCTGTATTTTTATTGCCGGGAGTTCACGTCGCCGAAGACATACCGGCAGAGGTGGAAATTGCCCAAAAAACTTTTGGTGACAAGCTAAAAATTGAATTGCGCCCGCATTTAGGTTCCCAGGAAGCAGGCTTAACAAAATTGGTAAAAAGTCAGATGCAAGAGGTGAGTTTTCTCCCCAATCTGCTATTGCCAAAATGGATTTTATTATCTCACGGCAGCCGTCGCCCCGGAGGTAACTCGATTGTTGAGGAAATTGCCAGCAAACTCGGTGCGCTGACAGCTTATTGGTCGGTAAAGCCGAGTTTGGAAGAGCAAATTGACAGTTTGGTTCGTGGTGGACAGCAGCAAATAGGGATTGTGCCATACTTCTTATTTAATGGAGGAATTACAGATGCGATCGCCAAAAATGTAGCACAGCTAAAGCAGCAATTTCCTGCGGCGGAACTTCATCTCGCAAATCCTCTAGGCGCAAGTGTAGAATTAGCAGACTTAATTGGGAATTTAATTCAAAAATGAACCGCAGAGGCACAGAAGAGGTAAAGGAACCAAGAAAAATGTCTTTAGGAAAAGTGTATTTAGTAGGTGCGGGGCCCGGAGATCCGGGTTTGATGACCTTGAAGGGAAAAGCTTTGTTAGAGTGCGCGGATGTGGTGATTTACGACGCTTTAGTCAGCCCTCAAATTTTGGCAGCAATTAACCCCCAAGCAGAACGAATTGATGCCGGAAAACGCAAAGGGCGTCACTCGTTAATGCAGGACGAAACAACTCAGTTAATGATAGAAAAAGCTGGAGATAATGCGATCGTAGTTCGTCTCAAAGGCGGCGATCCGTTTATCTTCGGCCGCGGTGGCGAAGAAATGGAAGAGTTGGTAAAAGCTGGAGTGTCTGTAGAAGTTGTGCCCGGTGTAACTTCTGGGATTGCGGCCCCTGCTTATGCGGGAATTCCTTTAACACATCGATCGTACAGTTCCTCAGTCACCTTTGTCACCGGCCACGAATCAGCGGGAAAATATCGACCGGAAGTAAATTGGCAGGCGATCGCCCGTGGCTCCGAAACCATTGTAGTATACATGGGAATCCACAATTTGCCTTACATTATCGGCCAGTTAACAGCAGCAGAATTAAGTGCAGAAACGCCCATAGCGTTAGTGCGCTGGGGAACGCGGCCGGAACAAGAAGAATTGATCGGGACTTTGGGTACAATTGTAGAGCAAGTTGAGGCGATCGGATTTGCAGCACCTGCGATCGCGGTAATCGGAAATGTCGTTAATTTGCACTCGATATTGTCTGGCTGTCGGCCAGTTTCTCAGACTGTAGAATAAGCGCAGAAATTGCCCCTAAATCCTCGTAGGGTGCGTACTGCGTACCCTACTTACTACTTTTGATGCGTCTGTGCTGTTGATTTCAACGCGCCACCTGGCGCATATACTCCCCCCACAACTGAGCGGCATTTGCACTACCTCCGGCAGTCGGAGAATTATCATCATTTCCCAACCAAACTCCTGTCACCAGTTGCTGACTCGGAATATAACCGACAAACCACAAATCTCTATTATCATTAGTCGTGCCTGTTTTTCCAGCTTCTCCCAACCCCAAAGCAGCACTGCTACCCGTACCTCCCCGCACAACACCTTGCAGCATATCAGTCATCGTATCCGCTACGGCTTCAGAAACTAACTGCCGATTGGCAATGCCATCTTTTTGATACTCATAAATCACCCGGCAACTGTTAAAATCATTTCGATCTTTGCAATCGCTGCTGTCAATAATTCGCTTAATTACGTGGGGGCGATTTCCTAAACCCCGATTGGCCAAAACCCCGAAAGCACCCGTTAATTGCAACACATTAACTTCACTTTCACCTAATACTAAACCAGGGTTAGAACGCAGTTCCGAAGTAATTCCCAAACGTCTTGCCATTCCCACTACATTGTCTAAACCGACATCTTGTGCAATTCTCAAAGCAACTGCATTTTCCGACTGTGCTAAACCCCGATACATATCAGCATTACCGCTGGTTCTTTCGCAGCCGCTGTAACTTTGTCCGCCCCAAGAAAGGGGGGCGCAAGAATAAGTTTTATCGGGTGAGATTCCCTGTTCCAGGGCGGCTGCATAGCTGAAAATCTTAAATGTAGAACCGGGCTGTCTCAAAGCTTGGGTAGCCCGATTAAACTGACTTTTTAAATAATCTACGCCCCCAACTAAAGCTAAGACTTCCCCGGTTGTACTATTGAGAGTTACCACGGCTCCTTGAGAAAAACCTGCACTGGCTCCCGCATTTTCAACAGCATTTCTGAGGGAAGTTTCCGCCAACTTTTGCAGGCCGGGGTTCAAGCCTGTTTCTACAATAAAATTGCCTTCTCTGGCTAACTGCTCCCCCAGCAAAAACTCCAATTCGTCAAATACATAACTGTAGAAATAAGGAGCGATCGTACTTTGCAGATATTGGCGAGCTTTAGGATTGATCTCAATTCGCGATCGCCTCGCGCGATCGGCTTCTTCCTGAGAAATCGTCCCCAGTGCGCGCATCCGTTCGATCACTCGATCGCGATACTGCACCGCCAACTGATAATTTTGAATCGGATTAAAACTGTTGGGAGCAGGCAAAATCCCTGCCAAAGTCGCCGCCTCTGACAAAGTTAAATCCCTGGCAGACTTCCCAAAATAAAACCGAGCCGCATCCTCAAAACCGTAAAGATCAATCCCCAAAAACACCCGATTTAAATAAGTCAGCAACAGCTCATCTTTGCTGTAATAATTCTCCAGTTTCAACGCCACTACAGCTTCCCGTAACTTGCGTCCCGCCGAATCTTGAGTTCCCACATAATCTCGAAACAAACTCCTCGCTAATTGCTGCGTCACAGTGCTGCCGCCTTCGCGAATTCCTCCCCCGCGAACATTGGTCAAAAGCGCGCGCAAAACTCCGATCGGATCTACTCCCAAATGCCAATTGTAACGACTGTCTTCCGAAGCAAGTACCGCCTTGGATAAATAGGGCGAAAAATCCTGCAATTGCTTTAATTCTAAGTGAGCGTTATTCTGAGGAGGACGTAGGGGAGTTTGCCCATCGCGGGCGTAAACAATCACGGGGCCATTGATACTTCTCGGCAGAGGCCGCACTTGAAACTTTGTCGATTCAGCACCTACCAACACGGCAATCAAAGCGGTGATTCCGCTGACGCCGTAAAAGCTGTAACGCACAAGTTGCACATACCAAGGCGGCGGATATACGTACTGAATTCTGACAGCGGCGGCTAGTTCCGGCGGCCCTAAAGTGAACACGTCTCCGTGACGCAGGGACATACTTTTAACTCGCCTTTTGCCATTGTAAATGCCGTTTGTGGAGTCTTCATCTTTGATGACAAAAGGAGTCCGCCGCCGAGTATCCCGCGACAGGGATAAGTGCACGTGACTGACAACGGGATTGCGAACTACTATATCTGAAGATTTGGACGATCGACCTAACAAATATCGATCGCCCAACAGCGGATAAACCTCAGCTTTAGCTGCACCCGCATCCTGAACCCACAGTTCGGGTACTTTGGCATTAGGTTTCAGCGCTAGCTGGTTAAAATTAACCTTGGCAATAGTCTGGACTGCTTGGGTAATTGCACCCAAGACGGTTTGAGGTTTGCGGGGCGGCGGCGGTGGGGTCATATTTCGCTGTGCACTACGATCGAGCGATCGGCTCTTGCACCATTCTACTCGCAACTTTTGGCTAATTTCACGATCGGCTCACACTCTTAGGGCGATCGTCGGCTAATGGCGATCGATTTTGGGGTTATTGGTGAACCCGCAAGGCCAGCAGTTGATTGAGCAAATCTCCACCCAGCCACAACAAATCCCGATCTCACCAGGAAATTAAATTATCATAAACTTGCCCAAAAATTAATACTTTCGATAACATTTATAGCGGTTCTCAAGCGTGGTGAGGTATGGGGTGAGTCCTATGCCCTATGCCCTATGCCCGCGAGAGCACCTCATGTTACTGAGGATCGCGAATTAAATAACTTACAATTTTAATTGTTATTGTGGGATGGGCGTCCCGCCCGTCCTTTTTGGACGGGC
>NZ_JAUBPB010000062.1:0-41661 GCF_036700545.1 Microcoleus sp. SVA1B4 | reverse complement strand
GTACCGCCCGTCCTTTTTGGACGGGCGGGACGCCCATCCCACAAACTTGTGGAAGTTATTTAATTCTCATTCCTTAATAAGTCCGGGAGCGGAGTCTTCTGTTTTTTGAAAATTGGCAATTAACGATCAACTATCTCAAACCAGATCGACTGCCATAAACTTTAACCCTTTCTTTCTACCTTAAATTTATCACAAGAGTTTTATGTATCAGACGGCAAATTTTCGATCGCGGAAATGAGTTGTTGCAGTAGCTCACCAAAGCCAGCCATCTGTTCATCAAAAGCATCGCCATTCCTTACATAAAGATCGTTCTTTCGTTCACTTTCAAGCACTTCCTTTGCAGCTATAACTTCTGCGACACTAATGCCATGCTTCTTGGATAATTTTACTATCACTGCAATAAAAGCATCCAGATGTGAATCTTCTACTGTGCAGTCATTTCGCTCTTTCTGGCTAAATAAAGTACCCATCTGGTTTCTAAAAATAGTTATTTTTTAAACATACCACAATTATGATATTCATTATTAATAAAGACTAAAACCGCAAAAAAATATGTACAAATTAACGCTTGCTTGTACAGATAAGTAAAGATAGGAGCGCGAATTAAATAACTTACAATTTTAATTGTTATTGTGGGATGGGCGTCCCGCCCGTCCTTTTTGGACGGGCGGGACGCCCATCCCACTTTCAAGAGTGGAAGTTATTTAATTCTCATTCCATATTAGGTAGCAGCTTCTCACCCTCAAACCTAACGATTGCCAGAGCTGGTCGGAGGCTCAATTTCCGGCGGTTCGGGAGGGGGAGATTCAGACTCAGGAGGATTCAGCGACTCCTCCCAAACTTTGATTTGCGATCGAGCTTGCTCAAAAGCCCGAGTACCCGAAGGAATTTTCTTCAAAGTCGCGATCGCCCCAGCCAGATCCGACGACGACTCTTCGACACCAAGCGCCAAAATCCGCTGACTCCACTCATCAATCGCCTCACTCGCCTGCCACCGGAGCGAACTCGACTCCGGCACCTGACTTGCTAGCGCAATAGCCGTTTGCAAAGCGTCAGCAGTCCCGGCTCGGGCCGTCTGACGGGCGTTCTGCAAATTTTGCTCGCCCTGAAATTGAGCCTCCCAACTCCGAATGTTCGATCGAGCTTCCTGATAAAGCACCCGTCCCGATCGAATCCGGCGCGCCATCTCAATTGCCCCCGCCAAATTGCCGGCCGCCGCTAGCTGCTGAGCTCTATCCAAAAACGGCTGGTCAACAAGCCGCTGTCTCCTCTCGATCCAAGCTTGAATTTTGGCTTGAGCTTCCACGTAAAGCGCCCTACCTCTACCGATCCGAGAAGCTTGAGCAACGGCGGCTTCCAGAGCATTCGGATCGCCCGTACTCGCCAAATCGTTCGCTCTTTGCAAATAGGGACTGTCTTCCAGCAGCTCGATTTGACGGCTCAAGGTGCTAATTTGACGGCGAGCTTCCGAAGCGCGGGGATTTGATTCCGGGACTGTTTGCAATTGCGCGATCGCAGCCCTCAAATCATTTACCCCACCAGGCGCCGCCAGCCTGCTTGCCAAATCCAAAACTTTGACATCAGCCATTTCTTGCTGCCAGCGACCGACTAAATCTTGAGCTTGTTTGTATAAAGGGCGGCCGGAGTTCAACTTTTGAGCAATCTCGATCGCCTTGGAGAAACCCTCAACAGAGCCAGTCAAAGCCTGAGAAGTAGCATTCGCCAACTCATTAAAATCCTGTACTTGTTCCCTTAAATTTGCCGACTCTGGAATCTTATTAGCGATCGCCATCGCCTCCTGCCAATCCCCTGCTTGCAATCGTTTTTGGGCGATCTCCAGAATTTTCTTGCTAAATTCCGCGATCGCCTTATTGGCAGCTTGATACAAATAACTGTTTTGATCAATTCCCTGAGCCAGCTTAATCCCCGTCACCAGATTGTCGAGACCTCCCTCGGAGGCTGTATTCCGGGCTTTTAGCAACTTATTGCCCTCCGCCTTAGTCGTCTGAATTAGCTTAGTCAATTCCTCGTACTTAGCCGATTCCCAGAAAGTATTTCCCAAATCCAAAAGCAGAGTAGCTTGGCTGAAAGCCAGCGGCCACTCTTCCTGACGCAAGTGGTCTTCCGCCGTGCGGTAAATTTTCTCTGCATCGCTCCATATCGACTGCCACTTTTCAATCTGCTTTTCCATCTTCGGGTAAGCGGGAACGTTTTTAGGAACCTTACGAGCGAGCGCAATCGCCTCATCCAGCTTTCCTTCTTGGAAACTAGCATTTCCCAGCCTAATAATATCCTCCGACCACCGATCGATTTGAGTGTTAATTCTCGGCCGCAGCGGATGGTTTTGTGGCAAAGCATTCACTAATTCGATCGCCCTGAGCAAATCATCCGCCGTCCGCTTGCTTGCTGCTTCTTGAGCACAAAAAAAGCGATCGTTAGCAGAAGCCGTCGGCCAAAAAATCTTTGAGCAATTTGACTGCGATGTCAGGTTGAGCAAAGACGCAATTGCCACAAACCCCATACCCACCGATAGCATCAAACTCAGCGCCAGCCAAAACTGCCACTTATTCGACCAGTTCCGCCACAACGGATTGTGTTCCCCCGGCGGCTGCGAGTTTTCCCCAGACAAATTCGGCGGTAGTTCCAGATGCCCTCCCGGCAGTTTTCCCGAAGTAACCAACTCTCGGAGCTCTTTAAGTCGTTGGGCCCGGTTTTTCCTTGCTGGTAAGCGCACCAGCGACGAAGTATCCTTTGTTGACTCCAAGGATTCTGATGCAGACCAACGGCCTGGTATTTTGCGATCTTGACTCATATCCTCACCACAAACAGCAACCAGCCAGCGTTAGTTATTTAAAAACTGCGAGCGCTGCTATCAACTGCTCTATAAAATGTATTCATCACTTTTACATACTCCCGTCGGCCCCAGACTGCAAGAGCCGATCGCCAAACCGCCACAATCAAAATTTTGTGATTAGGTAATTGATAATGCGTAATTGGCAATTGGTCAAGGCCATCATCCCTAACTCGCACTCAATAGAGCCAATTACACATTATCCTCTCAAGAACCGGAGTTTGAGCGCAAATCGCCGATGAGTTCCGCAAGTTGGTCGCTATTAGCTTGGTAAACCTCGTTGCAGAAATGGCACGTAGCCTCAGCCCCCCCATCTTTTTCAATCATGTCTTGGAGTTCCGCTTCGCCCAACATTTTCAAAGCTCCCAAAACTCGATCGAACGAACAGCCACAGTCAAAGCGCACCATCTGAGTTTCCGGGAAAATTTCCAGGCCCATATCTCCCAGTAACTCTTCGAGAATCTGGTGCAGCGTTTTGCCCGATCGCAGCAGTGGCGTAAAGCCCGACAATTGAGCAACTCTAGATTCTAAAGTTTGCACCAATTTTTCGTCCGTTGCCGCCTTCGGCAGAACCTGCAACAGCACACCCCCAGACGCTTCTACCCCGCCCGCCCCCACAAACACCCCCAAAACCAGAGCCGAAGGCGTTTGCTCCGAGGTTGCCAAATAGTGAGTCAGATCGTCGCCAATTTCGCCAGAAACCAATTCCACCGTACTTGAATAAGGGAAGCCGTATCCAACGTCCCGCACCACGTACAAATACCCGTCACCTATTGCCCCGCCGACATCTAGTTTGCCTTTAGCATTGGGCGGCAGTTCCACTTCGGGATTATCCACATAACCTCGAACTGTTCCATCAAGTCCTGCATCAACCAGAAGCCCGCCCAGTGGCCCATCTCCTTTGATGCGAATGTTGACCCTCGATTCGGGCCGCTTCATGCTGGAGGCGAGTAACAGCCCCGCCGACATCGTGCGGCCGAGGGCGGCTGTAGCCACGTAGGAGAGCTTGTGCCGCTGTCTTGCTTCTTCGGTGAGGCGGGTGGAAATGACGCCTACAGCGCGAATTCCGCCCTCTGCGGCTGTAGCGCGAATTAATTGATCGGCCATGAAAAACCTTGCTTTTGTCTTTTGATACCTTCTTGAACTATTTTATAAGTTCTTGAAGGTTGTGGCAGCAGAGAGCAGCAGTTGACTCGGCGGGCCTGGATGTGCGATCGAACTTCACAACTCGCCTCTGTTTTCTTTTTTACCTTGATTAACCAACTATTTCTTAACAAATACTCGAAGGGATTATTCACGATCAATATTTATTTGAAAAGCCCCAAATAACGAGTGCCTTTATTTTTACAAAGCCACCTTATTCTAAGTCATTTTATAACAACTAACAAATAATCTGTGGAGCATTTAAACCACTAACGATGCCAGTAGGGTGCGTCAGATCGATCGCTTCCATCGGCAAGGGAAACGCTGCGGACTGACGCACCCTACAATACTATTTTAAATGCTCCACAGCTTAACCACTAATAACTAATAACTATAGTCCAGGACGCACTACGAACAAATAAACCTGGCTTTTTAACCTATCTAGAGGCTTTTAAGCCGATGTACTTAATCTAAACAACCCGGTTTCTGGCTACCGGTGCATAAGTCTTAAACTAATGACTAATGACTAATGACTCATGACTAACAACTAATGACTAATGACTAATGACTAAAGCTTATCTTGCCGCTAACCTGACGATTACCAAACCTTTACCTTGGTCGGTTAGAGTCAGAGGCGTAGGTCTCAGACCAATGTTTTTTAGCTGGAAATAAAGGATATGCCACCAACATCCAAAGCACTTTTAGCGGAAATCCAGCATAACACAGGAGCGAGTCGAAACTTGCATTTTTATGCCAAGGGGGAAACCATTCCTATGATGTCGCAAGGCCTTTGGCGAGTCTGTCAAGGTCTAGCACAACTGAGTACGCTTTATCCAAGCGGGGAAGAAGGACTTTTGGGTTGGGTTGGGCCTTCGATGTGCTTCGGTTTGTGGTTGACAAGCTTGCAGACTTACCGAGCTACGGCGACATCAGATATTTATTTGATCTGGTATTCAATGGTGGAAATCGAAGCTTCTCCTCAATTGGCTCACGAGTTGCTACCTCAAATGGTACGGCGGCTGCGGCAAATGGAAGCAATTTTATCGATCGCCGGACAGCGGCGAGTAGATGACCGTTTGTATCAGCTACTGCTATTATTGCAACAGGAATTCGGTCAGCCTGTGGTGGAGGGAACTCGTTTGAATATCCGCTTGACACATCAAGATATTGCTAATGCGATTTGCACGACGCGGGTAACAGTAACTCGAATGCTGGGAAAATTGCAGCAGCAAGGGTTAATCAGTCGAGATGGCGATCGGCATTTAATTCTTAACAAAGATGTTTTTGCGTCCAGATCCGATTTGTTTGGCTGCAACCCTCAAGCTGTGTAGCAAGCGCAGAAAAAAATCTTATTCTGCTTCGCCAATCAGCGTAAACGCGGCCCAATCTTGCGGATTTGGGTGCATCTTCATTGTCATCAGCATCGCTTGCCGCAAAGCTTGAGCTTTATTCGGGTTTTTCTGTAATTGGCGATAGAATTCTGCCATTAATTCCGCTGTCGGCTCATCGGGCACTAACCACAGAGAAACGATAATACTAGAAACTCCAGCACTAATTAAAGCACGAGATAACCCAAGCACACCATCACCGGTGAGTTTTCCTCTGCCAGTATTGCAAGCACTTAATACCACTAATTCAGCATTTAATTTTAAATCCAAAATTTCGCTCGAAGTCAGCAATCCATCATCATTTCCTGATGGAGCAAGGGCGATCGCTCCCGGTAAATCTCCCCTCTTCACTTCATTGAGTAATCCGTGAGTTGCCAGATGAATAATTCGGGCTTTTAGCATCTGTTGAGTAATCGATGCTTTAGTCGCTTGAGAGCCTGTAATCGGTTTAGTATTCAGAAGTTGGGCAATTGTAATTGCTTCTTGTTCACTGCCCGGTAAGGGATCTAATTGGCGCGGCGGGTTGCCAATTTTGGGCATAATTGGATTGCCGACGACGAGGTTATTTTGGAGAGAAAGTTGTCGGACTTTTTGCCGTGATTGGCGGGTTAACTGCAAAATTTGAATGGCGGGAGCAGTAAGGATGGTATGTTTTTCAATCAGATATTGACCTGTCGGATCTTGTAAGGCGACAAAGGGAACTAAAAACAGGGATTGATGCGGAATGAAGATGACAGGAGCATTCGGGTCAGTAGGTAAAAGATCGGCAATGGGTTGAATGAATAGTTGATAACTTTGCTGTAATTTGGGGTAGATTATCCGAGAATTAGCAGTGGTAGAAGCAGGGGGATTAGCTGTTTGTTTATTGGCAGTGTCCCCCGATACACCCAGAGCCTCGCGAGTGCCGCGAATCATCTCAGCTAAGGCTGTATCTGGCTCGTTTAATCCTCTCCTCCCGGTAGCAGCAGATACTCTTGTCTGTTCGGTGGCTTCGGGTAGATTGATGTTCAGAGATTTGAGGTCAACTGAGCGAAAGGTAATTTCACCAGTCGGCTTGATAACCCAAATATAGAGGGCTAGATTCTCAATAGTTGAATACTCGACGAGGGTAGCGTTTTGCTCTTTAGCGATTTGTTGAATTTGCTGAATATTGGGGGGGTTGATAGTAGTTGTGAAAGAGGCAGATGGGGCAAGGCGAGATGCCAATAACTCCACAAAAGCTCGGGCTCTACCGCGTTCGGCAATTTCTAAAGCGTCATTAGTTTTTTTCTGAGCAATGAAGACTTCTTGTAAAGTGACGTAGGGGTAAGTTTGGGTTTCAAAGATTGACACTTTATTGGCATCTTCTAATCCAGCACGGAGAGATTCGGAAACTTTAATACTATCAAGTAGGGTTTTCTCTGCTGCTGGGAGATTGCCAGATTTGGCCAGAGCAAGTGCTAGATTGTTGAGAGCCGCCCCCTCGCTTTGGCGGTGTTTAATTTCGCGCGCGATCGCCAACAACTGCTGAGCGTAATCGATCGCTTTGGCGTAGTCGCGGAGGGAATTGTAAGCAATTCCCAGATTTCCCAGAGCCGCCCCCTCGCTTTGGCGGTCTTTTATTTCTCGGGCGATCGCCAACCACTGCTGAGCGTAGTCGATCGCTTTGGCGTAGTCGCCCTGGTGGTAAAGATAAGCAAGTCCCAGACTTCCCAGAGCATTCCCCTCGCTTTGGCGGTCTTTAATTTCTCGCGCGATCGCCAACCACTGCTGAGCGTAGTCGATCGCTTTGGCGTAGTCGCCGAGGGAAAGGTAAGCATCTCCCAGATTTCCCAGAGCATTCCCCTCGCTTTGGCGGTCTTTAATTTCTCGCGCGATCGCCAACCACTGCTCTTGGTACTCAATCGCTTTGGCGTAGTCGCCGAGGGACTTGTAAGTAATTCCCAGATTTTCCAGAGCTTTCCCCTCGCTTTGGCGGTCTTTAATTTCTCGCGCGATCGCCAACAACTGTTGAGCGTACTCGATGGCTTTGGCGTAGTCGCCGAGGGTAGCGTAAGCAATTTCCAGATTACTCAGAGCAAGCTGCTGGCTTTGGGGGTCTTTAATTTCGCGCGCAAGCGCCAACCACTGCTGAGCGTAGTCGATCGCTTTGGCGTAGTCGCCCTGGTGGTAAAGATAAGCAAGTCCCAGACATCCCAGAGCTTCCCCCTCGCTTTGGCGGTCTTTAATTTCTTGATAAATTATTAGTGCCTGTTGCCAAGACTGCAATGCAGCTTGAAATTGACTGGTCGGGAACTGCTGAATCCCTTGCTGTACCAGTCGGTCTGCCTCGGCTTTCCGCTGAGCAGGAGTTTGAGCTAAGACTTGAGAATTGATGATTTTAAATTGAGAATTAGCGATAAATCGAAACTCGCCTATAGTCAGCGTCGCCAAGATTGAGATCAGTCCCGACAATCCAATTTTTTGCAGTTTCATAACTTTTGACAGGCCTCTGGTTTGAATATCCGCTTGACACATCAAGATATTGCTAATGCGATTTGCACGACGCGGTTCAGTTGACTGTTGACTGTTGACTGTTGACTGTGGAATGTTGACCGCAAGATAGCGACATCTACCTGGAAGGAAGAGGATTGGAGTAATGAATAGTCTTTTTTTAATTTCTCCCGATCGCAGTTCCGGCTTTAAACCAATTCTTTCTGGTAACAGTAACGCGAATGCTGGGAAAATTGCAGCAGCAAGGGTTAATCGTTCGAGAGCGCCATCTCGGCCTTGAATTCTTAACAAAGGTGTTTTTGCGTCCGCCTCCGATTTGTTTGGCTGCAACCCTCCAGCAGTATAGCAAGCGACAGCCATTTGCCTCTACATAATGCTGTCTAATATTAAAGCTCTCATCGAATTGCATCAGAATTGTTTGTCTGGCTCTTCCTCTCCCTATCTACAGCAACACATTTGTAGCCGGAAAAGATATCATTAAGCGGTGCATCTATTTAGGACTAAACTCAATGGCTAACTCAACTCAAGAAACACCGCAACCAGACAAAAAAGAATTAACTGAGATCACAGCTAAACCTCAAGAACAACAAGAAGAACCGCCCAATAAAGGTGACGGGCGGAAATAGTCGATCGCGCGGAATGATACCGCAGCAGAAGCTAAAGAAACCGGGTTTTTTGACTCTTATTGAAGGTTTTAAGCAAATATTGTGGTTAAACAACCCGGTTTCTAGCTACCCGCGCGTCAAAGAAATAACTTGACAAATTATTCGGTTTGTGTAGTTGGGTTGTTCGATCGCAACTTCGGCTTTTCCGGCTTCCCTCGGCGTCCGTCCAAAGAAACCACATCAGCCTCAGAACTCTCTCTAGCCACCCGAATCAGCAACCCCGACAACAACAAACTTGCCAACATCGATGAGCCCCCGTAACTAAAAAACGGCAGAGGCAAACCCGTAGTCGGCAAAACCCCCGTCGCCACCCCAATATTCAGCAGCGACTGTCCCACCATCACCACCATCACCCCAATCGCCACCAACTGAGACTCAATATTTCGAGCCTTCATCGCTACCCTCAAAGCCACAGTCGAGTAAGCCGCCAACATCAGCAACAGCGAGAAACCTCCCACCAAACCAAACTCCTCAGCAAACACAGCAAAAATAAAATCGCTGTACTGAATCGGCAAATAAAATAACTTTTGCTGCGACATCCCCAAACCCACACCCCAAATGCCCCCAGAACCAACAGCCAGGAGACTTTGAATCAACTGATAGCCGTCTTGCATCGGATCAGCCCAAGGATTGAGAAAAGACATAATCCGGCGGCGCTGATATTCCCTCAAACTAATACTTAAAACCGCTAAAAGCATTCCCCCCATAGCCGTTGCGCCCAACTGCAAGTAAGGTAAGCCCGCCGCTAAAGCCACCAACCACAAAGTCATCCCGCACAAAGCCGTGGTACTTAAGTTCGGCTGTAACAAAATTCCCAACAGCATGGCGCCGAAAATTAACAGCCAGGTTAAGCGAACTTTATTCGTCAACCGGGGCCAGTTGCCGAAAATGCGGGCGCTTTGGAGAACAAAAAACGGCTTAATCAACTCAGAAGGTTGAATAATCGGAACCGGGCCCAGAGATATCCAGCGAGTCGCCCCGTTGATTGTGGTTCCCACTCCCGGAACTAAGGTCAACCAGAGCAATCCCAGCAGCAATAAAACGCCTAACTGAGATGTTTTCATGATGTAGCGCAGTGGGGAGTACACTATCAAGTTAAAGCCGGCCAGCCCGATCGCCACTGCGATTAGCTGTCGTTTAAAATAATAAAGGCCGTCTCCAAGTTCATAATTTGCAATGGGATAGGAAGCCGAAAACAATGCTGTCAGCCCGACAAACAGCCACAGAAAAGTCAGCCACCTTAGCCACCGAGCCTCAGCGGCCCATTGAGACGCGCTGGGGTCAAGAAATGGAATCAAGCGTCGAATGTCATTAGCCATAGGATTTTAGAATGCTCTCAATAAACTCTAACAAAGATGGCTAAAGTACCAGATTGGTTAATTTACGCATTAATCTGTTCGCTATTATATGGTTTGTGGGGATTTTTTGGCAATTTAGCGACTAAATATATTGACTACAAAACTGCTTTTGTTTATGAAGCTATTGGCGCTATTTTAACTACTTTATTTATTATTTTCCACACTAACAATTTTAGTTTTGAGGGAGATGTTAGGGGGATTTTGTTTGCGATGGTAGTTGGCGTTTGTGGTACGGTGGCATCATTAGTATTTTTTCTAGCCCTTGCCAAAGGTGAAGTTGCCAATGTAGTGAGTGTTACGTCTATCTACCCGCTGATTACTATATTATTATCGTCTTTATTCTTGAAAGAGGCTATTACATTACCACAAATGCTTGCTGTTTTGTTAGCGATAATTGCAGTTATACTTTCTGCTTATTGAAATATTTGTCCATAATTATATTAACCACGCTGGACATTCTTCCTTCTACTAGAGGAATCCTAAATGATTCAGATAAATTTGTAGGGGTAGTGTCCCCGTGCCTACCCCCTATCTATCGGGCAACCACGGGGGATTGCCCCTACAATAATTATGCAAATGATGCGAGGATTGCTATATAACAACAAAAAAGAGGTCATCGCGACCTCTTACCCCTCTACTAATCCAGCTTCGGCTCTTAAAGTAAACCTGTATTAGCTCCGGGCTTACCGGTAGCCAGTTGCACTTTAATAATTCTGCCGCCCATTTTCATAATTCTTTGCTGTTCCCGGAACCAGTTGTCGTAAGGAACGAGCTTAGTAAAATAGGTATTTTGCAATTCGCGCTGAGTGCGGATGCGGGTTTGACTTGGGACGCAAGCAGTGACCTTAAACATTCTCATGGGAAACTAACTCCTGAGTAGGTTTACAGATTATTAGATGGATTTTTTAAAGATTGAAGGCAGGGAGTTAGGAGTCAAAACTAGCTCGTTAAAACTCGTCGGGCTTTCTCGACCAGCCTTTGACGGTCTAGCAATCACTCTCAACTTCCCTGACCTCTTTTCAAAGTCAAAGGTAAAAAGTCCAAAGTAAAAAGTAAAAAGTTAAAAGAGGCAAGAAATAAATCTTCTTCCTTCTTCCGACTTCCATCGGACTGAAATCTGTTACATCCGTTACATCCGTTACATCCGTTACAGAATCCGTTGCCGAACTTCCTTCTTCCTTCTTCCTTCTTCCTGAGTCTTAGCTCAAGCCAGAGCAGATGTAGTCGAAATAGACGCCCATTTCTTTACCAGCGTCAGAACCGACCAAACCGGCGGTGACTTCTTTCATTGCTTGGATTGCTTGTACGGTAGAACCGATGGGCACGCCCAAGGAGTTGTAGGTTTCTTTCAAACCGTTGAGCACGCGCTCATCGAGGATGGAAGGGTCGCCAGCTAGCATAGCGTAGGTGGCATAGCGCAGGTAGTAGTCCAAGTCGCGGATGCAAGCTGCATAACGACGAGTGGTGTACATATTGCCGCCGGGACGAGTTACATCAGAGTACAACAGAGACTTAGCAACTGCTTCTTTGACGATTGTGGCTGCATTAGCGCTGATGGCGGTAGCGGCGCGGACGCGCAGTTCGCCAGAAGCAAAGTAGTTCTTGAGCTTGTCTAGAGCGCTGATGTCGAGGTACTTACCTTGAACGTCAGAGGAATTGATAACGGCGGTAATTGCGTCTTGCATGGTTGTCTTGTTTCCTAGAAAGTGGCTGAGTCAGTCCAATTTTGGAGCTAGAATTTGGAATTTGGGATGTGGGATTTAAGATTTTTAACTGGCTGGTTATTTGCAATAGCTTTTAACTTGTTGCCGGCAACCCCCAATTTTTCAATCTAAAATCGAAAACCTAAAATCAAAATTCCTTACTGCATCGCACCGATAACGTAGTCGAAGTAAGAGGAAGCTTCGGAAGCATCTTCTCCAGACAGCAGCGAACTTGCTGCATTTTTCATAGCACGAACGCCTTCGGCGACGGCTTCAATCGGGGTGCCGAGAGATTTGTACATTTCGCGGACGCCGACAATACCGATTTCTTCGATCGGAGTAATGTCGCCAGCTACGATTCCGTAGGTAATCAAACGCAGGTAGTAGTCCATGTCGCGCAAGCAAGTTGCGGTCATTTCTTCGCCGTAAGCGTTGCCGCCGGGAGAAACAATATCAGGGCGCTTTTGGAAAAGTTGGTCGCCTGCTTGCTTGACGATGCGTTCGCGGGATTCGCTCAAAATTTGGGCGATGCGGACGCGGCGTTCACCAGAGGTGACGAAGCTTTTGATCCGATCTAATTCACCTGGGCTCAAGTAGCGAGCTTCGGCGTCTGCGTTGACGATTGATTTGGTGACGATACTCATCTTGTGTGTACCCGCTGGATATTTTGCTATATGAACTGCTCTGCGCTGAGCTAGCGAAGGCGGGCGCTTGCGTCCCGTATCTTTCCTGCTCAGGCAGGAGCTTTGACGGGGAAGGCTGGACTTTCCACACTCAGCAACTGTTGAAGTTGTTGGCGGGTGACTGCCTTCGGTGCTTAACGGCGCTGGTTCTTCACGCCGGTGCGCTTGTGAGTGCTCGCACTAAGCCTGTCGCTTACAATACCATAAATGACTGATGCGATCTTTAATTTATGATCAAGATTGCAGCAGGCCACTTAGTGGCGATCGAGTGACTGTCGGGCAGTTAGTAAGGATATTGCTTCTCTGACACAACTACCTCTCGCAAGTATTTTGAGGCATTATGTTCACATTCTGAGTGTTACTGTAATAGTTTGTAACATTCCTTTTCATATTTGGGCCCTCGCTTGGGTCTTCATTGTTAAAATTTCATAGTTAAAAAATTGCTAAAATTATCTGGCAGCAAGGGTTACAGGCGATCGAGCCTTGAGCGGGAATTGTGACGGGCGATCGCGCAACCCTCAAAGACTTTTCCCTGAGAGGGAGACAGGGGGGAGACAGGCGGGGAGCATTGGTGTCAACTTAGGCTTTTAGTCCGCCAGTCCTCCCGCTCACCCGGCACTCCGCCAGGGAATGAATTCCCTGTCTCATAGCGAAAGTCCTCTAAAAGAGGACTGAAGAACTCATTAGTCCTCGCTTCGCGAGGACTTTGGCTTTGAGGCTCTTGTTTCCACCCCTGACGGACTATCGGTTTTACCTTAAGTTGACACCAGTGAGGGGGGAGATGTGCGATCGTCTCACATCTTGCAGCATTCTCAATAAGTTTTGGACGGGCGGGCTCTGGGGCCCAACCCCTACTACCCACAAGAACACTCACTCTTTGTGTTTGTGGAACAGGCCGGAAAGCCTGTTCTCGATAATAGTGCAAGATATAAGAGCATCGGAAATCATGACTTTCGAGCTTGTAGCTAGATTGGACTCTCACTTTAAATCTGGTGCGCCGTGAAAAGAAATCTATCAGCCCTTAAAAAAGCTTTACAGTTTGGCATTAGCGGTGCTGTCGGCGGTTTCGTCGGCAATCTCATCACCGAACCTTTCATGCAGGGGCTCACTGGTTCAGAATCTGTTTTTGACAGTGTATTGTCCACAGCTCGGTGGTTTGGATTGGTAGGCGGTGGTATTGCTACGGCTATCATGTTCGGCTATTATTACTATATCAAAGGCAAGCCTCAAATTAAACAGGCTTTAAAAAATGGCGGATTGTTTGGTTTAATTGCAGGAGCCATTTCTGGGGCGATCGCCGAAGGTATTTATAGCGGAATTGGCGACGGAAACAACGAATTATTGCGAGTAATTTGCTGGGGAATAGCTGGCAGTTTGTTAGGACTGGGACTTGCACAGCGGATTCCTAATTTGGGGGCGCTTCGCGGCCTGGGAGGCGGCGGTGTTGGGGGTGTGTTGGGCGGCTGTTTGTTTATTCTATTTGCTTACAATCTCTCCGGTACGGCGGGCCGTTTAGCTGGCTGTGCTGCGATCGGTTTTTGGATTGGAATTATGCTAGTTGTAGCTGAAACTTTGTTCAACAAAGCTTGGCTAGTAATTAGTTACGATACGGGAGCAAATCGCACTCTCACTCTGGGTGCGGAACCAGTGACTTTTGGCAGTGATGAAAATTTGTCTATTATCTGCATTCCTAATGTTTCGCCCCTAGCAATGCGGTTTCAATTGGAAGCAGGTCAAATTGTTTGCGAGAATGTTGATAGCGGGGCGGTGAGTTATTTGCGATCGGGCGACCAAAAGAGAATCGGCAACTGTACAATTACAGTAGGAAACTCTGACTTGCCAGCCCCAACACCGACAAATATTCCGCCTACCTTTATATCAGATCAGCCCGCAGTAAATTCTTTTACCAGCGGTCAATTTTCCCTGAAATTAGGAAGTCGAGTTATTCCTCTGAGTGCGGGAACTCAACTATTCACCTCTGACATACCGAGTTTAACAGCCGCAGCATCTAACGGTCTTGTAGCTATAGTCACTTCTCGATCGAGAAACGAGCTTTCGTTAGGATTGACAAATTTGTGCGATCGCGCTTGGTGGGCTACAGACATTCAAGGCGATATAAAAATGGTAGAACCTGAAACTACTCTGACTTTGGCGTTGGGAACTCAAATCGAATTCGGTGAATTAGAGGGCGAAATTGTGTAATTAAGCGAGTAGAAACTGAGATATTGCACCATTGTCAATAAACTTTTCATGGCCGGGCAGGATGCCCAGCCCACAATAAAATTTACTCTGTGTGGAACGGGCATCTTGCCCGTTCTTAACAGGATATCCGATCCACCCACAATAAAATTTCCTCTTTGTGGAACGGGCATCTTGCCCGTTCTTAACAGGATATCCGGCCCAGCCCACAATAAAATTTCCTCTTTGTGGAACAGGCATCTTGCCTGTTCTTAATCATAATTCAAGCAGAACTGCTGCTAACTCCATTAATTACCGCCGCACCAATCAAATGAGCCAAACGCAAAGCTTCAGGAACTTTACCAGTGTCTGTCAAACGCTGGAGAACCCTCGCTATTACTTCCGGCTTTTCGCCGCAAACTTGAAAAAAGAAAGGTTCAAAAGCGTGAATTTTACCAGCGCGGCGCAACAATTCTAAACGGTATTCTGAATCGGGTAAATGGCGGAGGGCTTTTTCAACAGCAGCTAAATCTGGTTGGCGGCGCATGACAGCAACGCAAGGAATTTGCAGCCGTGATGCTAACTCGGGAAGGTCAATAATATTGAAGCCGCCGAAAGCAATTCCGTCTAGCAAAACCAGATGCAATTGCGGCAAAAATTTGCCTCCGATGAGTAGCCCAGAAATGGCATCCGTGGCATCTAATCCGTCGGGGAGGACTTGTCCCCACACCATTCCTTCAAATCGAGTTCCCCCCGCAGACTATGCCCGCGATCGACACCAGACTGCCGCTTGTACGAGAAAACGGAGCGTCGTCAAAGCCAATAACCTTAATTGTGCGATCGAGCCTCAGCAAATCTGCCAGTTTCAACTTGGGGAATTCCGTAAGCTAAAGTTTTTGACATTAATTTGACTTCTAGATATAGTATCATATACGTTAAAGACCTCATTACTAAAAATATTTTAGACAATTGGTAAAAAAATACGTAGCAGCGATCGACCAAGGAACTACCAGCACCCGATTTATCATATTCGATCGCCTGGGACAAATAATTTGCAGCAACCAACAAGAACACAAGCAAATATATCCGCAACCAGGATGGGTGGAACACAATCCCGATGAAATTTGGCAGCGCACCCAAAGCGTGATTAAAAATGCCCTCGAAATCGGCAATATCGAACCCACAGATATTGCTGCACTCGGTATTACCAACCAGCGCGAGACTACAATTATTTGGGACAGAAAAACTGGCAAATCTTACGGCAATGCGATTGTTTGGCAAGATACTCGCACTCACCAAATTTGCGAAAAGTTAGCTGAAGTTGAGGGCAAAGACCGATTTCAAAAACGATGCGGTTTGCCGCTGGCTACTTATTTCAGCGGGCCGAAAATTAAGTGGATGCTGGACAATATTCCAGGATTGCGGGAAGCTGCAAATCGAGGGGATGCGATTTTTGGCAATGTCGATACTTTCCTAATTTGGCACCTGACTGGCGGCGCGCACATTACCGATGTTACTAACGCCAGCCGCACGATGCTGATGGATTTGCAAACCCTTGATTGGGATGCGGAAACTTTGGAAATAATGGCAATTCCCCGTCAGATGCTGCCAGAAATTCGCCCTTCGAGTCAAGTTTTTGGAACTGCAAAAGGATTGCTTGCAGGTGTTCCAATTGCGGCTGCTTTGGGCGATCAACAAGCCGCCCTCGTGGGGCAAACTTGTTTCAGTCTGGGTGAGGCGAAAAATACTTACGGTACGGGCTGTTTTATGCTGCTGAATACCGGTGAGACGATCGTCCCTTCAAAGCAAGGACTACTGACAACAGTCGCCTACAAGATGGGAGAATCGCCCGCTGTGTATGCTTTGGAAGGCAGTATTGCGATCGCCGGAGCTTTAGTGCAGTGGCTGCGGGACAATTTGGGCATCATCAACACATCTGCGGAAGTAGAAACATTAGCAAATACAGTCGAAGATAGTGGGGGAGTTTACGTTGTCCCGGCATTTTCTGGACTCTACGCCCCCTATTGGAAAGACAGCGCGCGGGGAGTAATTGCCGGTTTAACTCGCTACGCGACTAAGGCACACATTGCCCGCGCAGCATTGGAAGCTACAGCGTGGCAAACGCGGGAAATTTTGGACGCTATGAATCAGGATTCTGCTGTGCAGCTTTTGTCTTTAAAAGTAGACGGAGGTATGGTGGGAAATCACACGCTGATGCAGTTTCAGAGCGATGTTTTGGGAGTGCCTGTGGTGCGGCCTGTGGTAGCAGAAACTACTGCACTCGGTGCCGCTTATGCGGCCGGTTTGGCGGTGGGTTTTTGGAGTCAGCTAGCCGAATTGCGGGACAATTGGGCGGTGGATTGTACTTGGGAACCGAAAATGCCGATCGCACTTCGCGAGCAAAAATATCGCTTTTGGAAAAAAGCAGTTTCCCGCACATTCGATTGGGAAGAATAAATCGCTGAGTTAACCCCAAAATCCGTATTTAGTGATATCCTTAAATCCAGCACTATTTTTTTTTAATTTGCAAATAAATGATTTCGCTAAATAAGTTAAAAAAAATCTTCACCGCCTGTCTATTGATACTGACACTGGGATTTGTAGACATCGCCACTAATTCCCAAATGGCGATCGCAGATACAACTACAAATACCACAACCGCAGCCGAAGTCTTCAGCGCCAACTGTGCAGGCTGTCACATCAACGGCGGCAACATTATCAGGCGCGGCAAAAACTTGAAACAAAAAGCATTAAAAAAATACGGCATGGATTCCATCGCCAACATTTCCAATTTAGTAACCAACGGCAAAGGTATTATGCCCGCTTACAAAGATCGTTTGTCGGAACAACAAATTATCGATGTTTCAGCTTACGTGCTATCCCAAGCCGAAACCGATTGGAAATAGCACATCGGTTGATTATTTAGGACTTACGCAATCGTGTCTCATCAACCCGGTTCCTTCCTGTAGTACAAAGAAACCGGGTTTCTTCAACAGGATCAGTAATGATGCGAGAACTGTAAAGAAACCCGGTTTCTGGGGTGTACGTCATAAACCTCGAATAGGCTGTATTATTATGCAGAATTCCTATCAATAGAAAGTCGGCGTTTTTTTAGGCTTTATTGTATGGTAAAATAAAGGGAAATTATCGGAGGATGGAAAGTTGAGAATACATTATTGGCGTCAAGCTTTAACTATTATTAGCTTGTGTTTGTATCTAATCTTAGCTGTCAGCCCGCCCGCTTTGGCTTCGATTCACAAATATCCCGAAACTGCTGAGACAGTAATGTTCCGATCCGTACAAAGCCTCCGCGATACTGATGACAAAGCGTGGCAAGTTGTTTTGTACAAGCGAGTAAAATCGGGAGTAGTAAAGTCTTTAAATCTGAGATTGGTAGGATTTCCCGGAACAGAATTACAGCACCCGGTTCCGCTGAAAGTTGCGGCGGGGAAGCGCGAAATTGGCAAGGCTAATGATATTTGGAAAGAGTCGGATTTGCCAATTAATGTCGGAGAATACGATTTTAAATCAATAATTGCACAATTGGAAAGCAATCGACCTTTGCTGTTGAATTTTCCCGTGAAAAATCAAAAAGGAACAGAATTGCTGGTTCCTCCTTTTGCTGTGAGAGAATGGCGGCTGTTGTCTGACAAAAACTAAAGATACCAATTTAAGCGCACTCTACATTTAAAAGCCATACAATTTCCCATGTCACAAATCGCTATGTTTAAATATGCCTTAAGGTAGATTTAACGTATTTGAAGAATAATGTGGTCTGGCAAAAACTAAAGATACCAATTTAATAGCACTCTACATTTAAAATCGCTACGATTTCATCAATGTATCAAAAATAACTTTATTTACATAGACCTTAAGGTAGATTTAACCTATTTTAAGGGTAATTATGAAACAAACTAAAAACTGAGTTAGTCAGGTGACAAAACTTCAGTGTTTTAACGTAGGTGTATTCAGGGTAAATCTACTATGACTTTAATCAGTAAAATTGTCCGAAAAGCTTTGGCAACAGGTTACTTAACGGTTGAGGCCGAAGAACAGTTGCGACAGCAGTTGCAGATGACCAAGTATGGTTTAGAAGATTTTGAGGCTTTTATTAATTTGCAGAAAGAGGTTATGGAGGGTAGGGTGAAACAGCAAGCTTTGGAATTGTTACGATCGCGCAAATGTTCTGCGACTGCTTGAATCGAGTTCGATCGACCTTTTGGAGAAATGGGATAAAAAAGTTAAAGCATCTTCTATATTTTATCCCTAACAGGGCTTACGCATTAAGACCGAAGAAACCGGGTTTTTTACCTAATCTCTGGCTGAAAACGAAGAATTTTCGTAAAAACACCCGGTTTCTGACCACCCGTGCGTAAGTCTTACCTAATTAGAACTTTCCAGCGCGATCGAACTTGACAAAAATACCAAAATCGCGAATAATGGTAGATTGTCTGTCTAAATCCGGCTCGGATCAGGTTAAGACATTCCAAAAGCTGAAAGAAAACTGTCATCCGTCAAAAGTCGCCAGTCAAAAGTTCACAACAACGGACAACGGACAACGGACAACGGACAACGGACAACGGACAACTCAGCTACCTGTACGGCAATCTCAACAACCATCCCATGACTTACGCAATCATTGAAACCGGCGGCAAACAATTTCGGGTAGAACCAGGCCGCTTCTACGACATCGAACTGCTTCACGTTGAAGCTGAATCCAAAGTCACCATAGACAAAGTATTTCTGATCCAGCACGAAGGCGAGGTTCATATCGGCCAGCCTCTACTAGAAAATGCCACTGTAGAAGGAACGGTTCTCCGGCATTTCCGGGGCCGCAAAGTCCTCGTCTACAAGATGAAGCCGAAAAAGAAAACTCGGAAGAAAAAAGGGCACCGTCAAGAAACAACTCGCTTTATGATTGACTCGATTAGCGTCAACGGTACAGTCTTGGCCGCCAGAGACTTAACTCAAGCAGTTGTTGAAACTCCCCAAACCGCCGAAACTGATTCAGAATAAAACATAGTAAATACAGTTGAGGATATTATGGCCCACAAGAAAGGTACAGGCAGTACACGTAACGGACGCGATTCTAATTCTCAGCGTCTGGGTGTCAAAAAGTACGGCGGTCAGGTTGTCAAAGCTGGCAACATTTTGATCCGTCAACGCGGCACTAAAGTTCACCCTGGTAATAATGTTGGTATCGGCAGAGATGATACTCTGTTTGCCATGATTGACGGTGTGGTGACTTTTGAAAGAAAAGGCAAAACTCGCAAGAAAGTCAGCATTTATCCTGTTGTAGCAGCACCTGTGGCTGAAGCTGTGGCTGAAGCTGTAGCAGTTTAATTCTTCGTTCCTAGGTTCGGGCGATTACTCACAAATTAACGTCAAACCGATAGTCCGACAGGGGTTGAAACCCCTGCCTCAAAGCTAAAGTCCTCTGAAGAGGACTGAAGAACTCATTAGTCCTCTTGAGAGGACTTTCGCTATTAGCCAGGGAATTCATTCCCTGGCGGACTAGAGGCTTAATTTGTCACTAATTTGTGGCTAGCCTCCTCCGACAATTGTGACAACTTCTAAGATGTCGCCCTCTTGCATTTGTGTAGTTTCCCAAAATTGTTTGTGCAGAATTTCCCCGTTGTACTCCACAGCCACCAAGCGCGGGTTTAATCCCAATTGTTCTAGTAATTCTGGTAACGGTGTGTCGATCGCACAATTGCGGGTTTCTCCGTTAACTTGCAGCGCAATTTGATTTATCATAAGTAAAAAAATATCAGTTTTCAGGGCGGGTTTGGTAACAAAATTATATTTTATGCACAGATTTCCTGTGCTAAACCCGCCCTACCAATCTCCAATCAACCTAGCTTTTTCCGTGCAAAGCTTTCTGAGCTTTTAGATTCTGCATCCGAATCAACTGCGAGATGAAAAACTGCGTCACTAAAGTAGGCTGTTCTGCTTCCATAATCGCGCGTACTATGGCAACCCTTTGAGCTCCGGCATTCAATACTTCATCGAGGTTGTTGATATCAATTCCGCCGATCGCAAACCACGGAATCGGTGACTTAGTAGCAGCATACCGCACATAGTCCAAACCTGCGGCCTGTTTATCAGGTTTAGTAGGAGTGGAGTAGACCGGCCCAACTCCAATATAATCTGCTCCCGCATCAACCGCTCGCTGCATTTCCTCGCCATTCGTAGTCGAACAACCGATGATCCGTCCCGGGCCGAGCAACTTGCGCGCTTCCGCCACAGGCAAATCTTGCTGTCCTAAGTGTACGCCGTCGGCATCCGCTGCGATCGCAAAATCCACGCGATCGTTCACAATCAGCAAAGCATCGTAGCGGTGACAAAGTTCGCAAAGCTTACGCGCGTTGGCCAGCTTTGCGCCGTCGTCTGAGGTTTTGTCGCGGTACTGCACCAAAGTCAGTCCCCCTTGCAAAGCAGCTTCCACGACTCCCATCAAGTTGTCTCTCGGCGAAGTTACAAGGTATAACTGCGATCGAAGTAACTGCTGGTAGCGCCGGTAAGCCAGCAAATCGCTTTCGAGAGTATAAACCCGATAGCGCATCTGCTTAAAAGCCGCGCCCATATTCCGATCGTAAATTTTGCCATACTCTTCGAGTACCCGCAAAGCTTCTTCCACCCGACAGAAATTCGCCTCCAGTAGCTGCTGAATGCTCGAACGCTGCTCTTCCTGCGGGTGAGTCAACTCCGTACCCGGATCGGCCGGCGTATCCCTAGCACTTCGCAATTCTGCGACGTGCCAAGCAGCCAATTCTTGACGCAGTTGCTTGCACTCGCCAGCTAAATCCGAGCTGTTGAGACCAAACCTGCACCATTCTTCAATAATTCTCAACCCTTCGCGCGATCGATCTAAATTTGCATCTAAAATCCGGCAGAGGGCTGGCTGTGCCGGTAAAGTTCTGTTTTGTTTGTCGGTCATTCACAACCACCCTAATTATAATTAATCCTACCAGTCAAACCGCTATATTCTCCCACGCCGTCATTCGATTTTAGATTTTAGATTTTGGATTTTGGATTGACTTGCGCGAGATAAATTCGGGGGACGCAAGGATTTTAGATTTGAGATGCTTTCGATTGATTCCACGGATCGAGAGGGGGGGCTTGTACCACCTTTGAAATTCTTGGTCAAGATCGTAGCAAAGCGATCGGCCTAATTTTTACCTCAACCGATTTAATTTAGACAAATTTTTAAGTTTTATTGAATTTGAGAAAAACGAAGCATAATAGATCAAACTTGATGAGAGTGAAATCGTTAAGCTGCATACCACACTTGGGAGGAGAGCCGTGAGGTTAGCAGAACAACACAAAAGATTAAGGGAGAACAACCCAAGCAGGCGGGCGTCTTTAAATTTCGATCGCGAAAACCCGACACGAAACACCGGAGGCGAAACTCGGATCACAGATAAGTTGCGTTTGTTTATGCTGATTTACTTACAACAGACCTGGTGCAAAGAAAAGCGATCGCAAAAATCTTGTTTGAGTTCTTGCCTTCTACTCGTCTTTGCGATGACCGCCCTTGGCAACCATCAACCGTCAGTTATCGCTGCCGGGATACCCGGAGTGCAGCTACTTTCTCAGACGCTGCAGAGCGAGATTAACATACTGTACGTCAGCTCGATCGGGGGCAGCGACACAGGAGGCAACGGCAGCGATCAAGCTCCGTTTAAAACCCTTACCTACGCCTTAAGCGTGGCCCCGCCCAAAACAGCTATTTTGCTAGCGCCCGGTACTTACAGCGAGCAAACCGGCGAAAAATTTCCATTAATGCTCAGGCCCAGCGTAACAGTTCAGGGAAATCCCAACACTCGCGGTCAGAATATTGTCATCAAAGGCGGAGGATACTTTATCAGTCCGACTTCGGCGGGTCAAAATATTGCGATTTTAGGCGCAGACGGGGCGGGACTCAGCGGGGTGACGGTGACGAATACCAACTCTCGCGGTTACGCTTTGTGGATCGAATCGAGTTCTCCGACAGTTGTCAACAATACTTTTTCTGGGAGCACTCACGACGGAATTTCGGTAGTGGGTACTTCCAGGCCGACGATTGGCGGGAATGTTTTCTCGAAAAATGGAGCTAACGGCATCACGATTTTTGGCAGTTCCCAGCCGGAAGTTCGAGATAATGTGTTTGAAAACACGGGATTTGGGGTAAATGTAGCGCAGAACGCTTCGCCTCTGCTGATTGGGAACAAAATTACTCGCAATAAGGACGGCGTAGTGGTGCAAGCTAATGCTAGACCGGTGCTGCGTAACAATTATATCGAGAGTAATCGGCGGGACGGAATTGTGGCGATATCGAGTTCTCTGCCGGATTTGGGAACAGCAGCCGAACCAGGGGGCAATGTCATTCGCAACAACGGCCAGTACGATGTGAACAATGCGGCCAAAGGTCAAGTAATCCCAGCTTACGGCAATCAATTGTCGAGCAGCCGGACGACGGGATCGGTTGATGTGGCGGGAACTTTTACCCCAGGGCCAATGGGGGGAAGTGCTTTGCAGCGTATAGCCGATCGACCTCCCAGCATCGGTGGCCCCGACACTTCTCTCCCTGTTTACACTCCTGGACGGCTAAGTCCCAGAGTTGAAAGAGCGCCACTTCCCCCGCCTGCGCCCGTTTCCAGGCGACCGGTGCAAAATCGACCCGCACCGCGAAGCGCCCAGCGCCAAGAGCTTTCTGGGAGGAATGTCGGTGCTTCATCGGTAGTCCCAGGGACAATCGCAATTCCTGTGCCCGATCCGAATTATCGATCTGTTTCAGAAATTTCGGTACAGCAATCAATGATTCCTCCCAATTTTGATAGTTCGAGTTCGGTTTCTTCCGAGGGGAGATTGCCGGTTCCGGGCCGCAACATTCCGATCGGAAGGGGCGGCTATGTACCTGCTGCTTTAGGGGGGAATTCTTGGCCTGATGCCGCGGATAATTCGCCGTCATTCGATCGAGCCAGAGCTTTGGGTTTCCGGTATCGAGTTGTGGTGGATGCCAACAGTTGGGGCGATCGACAAAAAATGCAATCCCTCGTTCCCGGTGCTTTTCGCTCTTTTTCCAGCGGACGACCGGTGATCCAAGCCGGTGCTTTTCGGGAACGCGAAAAAGCTGAGGAATTGCTAGAAATGCTCAGCGCTAACGGTTTGAATGCTCAAATTGAAGAAATTAAATAGTTATTGGGCATTGGGAATTGGGCATTGGGAATTGGGCATTGGGCATTGGGAATTGGGCATTGGGAATATCCTTTCCGGCTAAGCTGTTCGGCATTTAAAGGAGGTTAACCAATAACCAATAACCAATAACCAACAACAAAATTTTAGGGCCTAGCATATCGGATGCCAGACCCTAAAAACTTTGTAAATTAAGTTGATTCAAGTGGGATTTTAGCTCTACTGAGTTTCAGCAAACTACAACTAAGGTGGACTTTTTTGCAACTACTCTGGAGACGAGCTAGCTATCAGCGGAGTCTATTCAGACTTCTGTGTTTGACTGTGCGATCGCAACTTTTGATTCATGCAATAGCCTCAAGCTATCTAACCAATACGAATCGCAATATCAACCTTTCTTTGCTAATAAGCTACACGGTTCAGGCGTTGCCTGCGGACTAGAGCCGATCGGGACAAATACTCTAATTCCAAATTTTTTATCCAAGTTTTTTGTGCTTCTTGGTTTTGCCCCTCATGTTTTTAAGTTAACACCAACTCCGCCCATAAAAACACTTTGTTTACCAAACTTGACACTTTTTGATGTGATGAAATACTTCCCAAATCGATTATTAACAATTTGTAAAATTAGTAGGTCGCACAATGTGCAGTTTGCTAATAAAATCTCGACTTTGGGGATATCAGAAACCGGGTTTTTTTACAAAAATACGGCGTTACATCCAGAGTTATAGGTAAAAAACCCGGTTTCTTGAGTCTTGCTGCGTCCAAGACTCTACACCTTGCTGTCAACGCAGCAGAGCTTCCCAAGTTGCGCGACCGACAATGCCGTCTGCTGGCAATTGGTATTGTCGCTGAGCCGCCTTGACAGCAGCTTGAGTTTCCGGGCCAAACACGCCGTCAGCACTCACCCGCAAAAATCCCTTGGCCCGCAGCCGCTCTTGCAAATCTCTGACTGCCGGCCCCCGCATTCGTCTTCTCAAAACTGGAAAATTGGTTGGCTGCGCTTCGGGGCTAATCTCTGAGTTGTCGCCAGTTACAGGATCGTTGGCGATCGGGTTTTCGATCGCGCTCGGAGTCGCAGGAAACAGCCGATTCCAAGTATCTTGACCGACTATGGCGTCGGGAGGCAAGCCTGCTGCTTCCTGAAACTGAGACACAGCTCTAGCGGTGCTTTGTGAGAAAATCCCGTCTACAGAGCCAGTATAAAAGCCCAACAATTGAAGAGCAGCTTGGAGTTCGATCACTTCCGAGCCGCGGCTGCCCAATTTGATTGCGGGGCGGACGATCGCACCTGTTTGAGCGATCCGGCTGTTGCTGTTAACTTGTTCGGAGGTAGGTAGCTGTGCGACAGCAGGAGTAGGGGCGATCGAGCCTATTGCCAATAAACCGCACAAACTCCAGCCAAAGAGCAAACTCGGAACCTCGCGGGCGTCATTCCAGCTTGCTGTCAAGTTTTGGGACATTGGGAATTCGACCTCTGCAAAACTGGTAGCGATCGTACATCAAATCTGGAAAAAATTGGGAATTTCGGCAACGAGCAATCTACGGGATGTAACCGATGGATGTTAAGCCAATAAGTCAAGCGTGAAGTTCGGCAACGCATTGGCAAGGGAGAATTTAACGGATGGATGTTAAGCCAACAAGTCAAGCGTGAAGATTTTTCCCAATCTCCCCCTCTCCCCCTCTCCCAATCTCCCCCTCTCCCCATCTTCCCCTCTCCCAATCTCCCCCTCTCCCAATCTCCCCCTCTCCCCCTCTCCCCCTCCCTTTCCTAAAAAAAATTTATAAATAATATCCTGAAAACCCCGCGACTTTAGTCCGGGGATGAAAGGGGCAAGGAGGCTTTAGCCTCCCAGTCTATTTTCTTAGATTTCAGGATGGCGCTGTAGAGTAAAGCTATGTAAATCTTTGTGAACCCTCAGAGTAAGGTTAAGCCAATGCTGCTAGCATAAGACTATCGTGATCAGGTCGAAGTCATGTTAGTTTTCGAGTTCAAAGCATACGGTAAAAAGCAGCAATTTGACGCTGTAAACGAAGCAATTAGAACGGTGCAGTTCATCCGAAACAAAGCATTGCGGTTTTGGATGGAAAACGAAAATGTCGATAAATACGCATTGAACAAGTATAGCGCTGTTTTAGCTAAGGAATGGACGTTTTGCGATGACTTGAATAGCATGGCTCGACAATCTAGCTCAGAAAGAGCGTGGTCGGCGATCTCCCGATTCTACGACAACTGTAAAAAGAAAGTCCCAGGAAAAAAAGGATTCCCGCAATTCCAGAAAGACAACCGATCCGTCGAGTACAAGACTACGGGATGGCGCTTGGCAGACGACCGAAAATCCATCACTTTTACCGACAAGCAAGGAATCGGGAAGCTCAAATTAAAAGGAACACGCGACTTACATTTCTATCAGCGTAGTCAAATTAAGCGAGTACGTTTGGTGAGACGGGCAGACGGATATTATGTCCAGTTTTGCATTAAAGTTAACCGTTCTGAAAAGACTGAAGTCACAGGTAACGCCATCGGGTTAGACGTAGGAATTAAAGAGTTCTACACAGACTCAAATGGGGTTGCAATTGAGAACCCGCGTTTCCTCCGCAAGGGAGAACGCAGGTTGAAAAAATCCCAAAGACGAGTCTCAAAGCGAGTCAAGGGTTCACAAAACAGAAAAAAAGCTAGAGCGATTCTAGGGAAGCGCCACCTCAAAATAAGTAGACAGCGTAAAGATTTTGCCGTGAAGTTAGCAAGATGCGTCATCCAGTCTAACGACTGTGTAGCCTACGAAGACTTGAGGAGCAAAAATATGGTGAAGAATCACTCTTTAGCAAAATCGATTAACGACGCATCTTGGTATATGTTCCGAATTTGGTTGGAGTATTTCGGCAAAGTATTCGGAAGAATTACGATTGCCGTACCAGCTAACGGAACAAGTCAAGAATGCTCTAGCTGCGGAACAATTGTTAAGAAAAGTCTATCAACACGAACCCACGCTTGTCGGTGTGGATGCGTATTAGATCGTGACTGGAACGCAGCTAAAAACATCCTAAGTCGGGGATTAAGTACGACGGGGCACGTCGGAACTAGGATCTTAGATCCGAACGCTTGTGGAGAATTGACCGCTACCGATGTTGAAGTAATTCTGCATCGGCAAGTTGATTCTGCGAATCAAGAATCCCCTCGGCTTTAGCCAGGGGAGTGTCAACCCCTGAAATAGCTGCAATTGGCAAAAAAACTGCTAGATTGCCCTACAGAAAACATTGAACCGCGTTCATTGGGCCCCAGCAACACCATGTCCGAATTCAGAACCGCCAGCCAAATAGACATCGGCAACGTCAACATCGGGAACTTCCAAGTCGGCAGCATCAGCGGCACTAAATACAACGATTTTAACGCCAACGGCCTCCCAGATCCCGGAGAAGTCCCCATTCCCAACTGGCAAATCTACCTCGACCTCAACAACAACGGCCAGCTTGAGTTTAACGAACCTTCCACCCTCACAAACCCGCAAGGCAACTACATCTTCGCCAACCTGCCACCGGGCACTTACCAAGTTAGGGAAGTCCAGCAGCCGAACTTTCGCCAAACTACCCCAAATCCCGCACCCATCACAATTACCAGTGGCACAAACGCTGGCAATATCAATTTTGGCAACAACTTCAACGCAGGGACGATCGCAGGCACAAAATTCAACGACATCAACAACAACAGCAGCCGAGATCCTGGGGAACAAGGGCTAGCTAACTGGCAAATTTACCTCGACCTCAACCGCAACAACAGGCTAGACGGCGACGAACCTTTTACCTTTACAAACGTTGAAGGCAATTACGCTTTTGTCAATATTCCCGCAGATACATATTTGGTGAGAGAAGTCCAGCAACCGGGTTTTCTTCAAACCACGCCTGACCCCGGCCCGGTTAACGTTACTTCCAACGCCACTGTCAACAACATCAATTTTGGCAATGTCTTTTTTGTCGGCAGCATCAGCGGTGTCAAGTTCAACGACCTCAATGCCAACAGCGTCCGAGATGCGACAGACCCGCCTCTGACCAACTGGCAAATTTACCTCGACCTCAACGGCAACGGCAGCTTTGATCCGGGCGAACCCAACACCATCACCAACCCGCAAGGGAACTACACTTTTGCCAATGTTTCTCCCGGCAGATATTTGGTCAGGGAAATCCAGCAACCAGGATGGGTACAGACTACGCCAAATCAAGGCCCGATCGACATCACCGGCAATACCAACGCTGTCGGCGTCAATTTCGGCAACAATTTTCCTACCGGCAGCATCAGCGGCTTCAAGTTCAACGACCTCAACGCTAACGGCATCAACGAACCGACGGAACCGAGAGTTGCCAACTGGCCGATTTACCTTGATTTCAACAACAACGGCAGTTTAGATCCGGGCGAACCTTCGACTTTAACAAACCCCGAAGGTAATTTCTCTTTTATCAATTTGCCTCCAGGAACCTATGTCGTGAGGGAAGTCCCGCAGCCCGGTTTTCAACAAACCACGCCAAATCCGACTCCGATTACCGTGGGTAACGGCACAAATGCCACTAATCTCAGCTTTGGTAACGTGTTGGTGACTGGCACGATCAGCGGTGTGAAATTTAACGATTTTAACGCCAACGGCCGCCTAGATCCTGGGGAACCGCCGATCGCCAATACTCAAATTTACATCGACCTCAACAACAACAGCAGTTTAGATCCGGGTGAAGCGAGTACCTTAAGCGACCTTCAGGGCAATTACAGTTTCCGCAATGTTCCGGTAGGTAGTTATGTTGTCAGGGAAGTTCCGCCCCCCGGTTTTATTCAAACGACTCCGCCTGCTGTGGTTGTTGTCTCGGCAGAGATTCGGGCCAGCAGCATCGATTTGGTAACGGGAGAGGCTGAGGGTAGGGCGGCTAAATCCTGGAAGGGCGACCCGCTGACGGATGCCAACAGCTATACCGGACCCGAACCTGCAGGTAATATGAGGGCCGATAGCTTGCTTTTGAGCCAGGGTCATGATAGTTATCAAAATAGTAAATTTTTGAGTGATGGATTTTTTGCAAATTTAGGCAATATTCCTAACTTTGGGCAACAGAATTTAGGTCTAGAACCTAATGCACAAATTGGTAATTTTGTCAATAAAAATGAATTAAATAATGGGGCGATCGCTCACTCGTTTGTGCAGATGGGCGCGAGAGATTTCTCGGTTATGTAGGGTGACACAAAAGTCGATCGCCCCACATCCCAAACCGCAGATAAAAATTAGGAAGAGGTTAAAGGGCGATCGCGTGATACCCTATTGTTGGCAACCTCCAACGCATAGCCAGAGTTCCGGGAAGCCCAAAGCTGGCTTGTATATGAGGAGCAAGATTCAGAGGTAGTATCATACCTGTTTTTAGGAATTATCAGACAATTCCCCAAGTGCGATCGCCCTCGTGGCATGGTCGCTCAATTCACCGAGGTTCAGTGAATCTTAACGTTGTTCCAGCTCTAAACAGCAAGTGTCCACGGGCAGAAAAACTCAGGGCGCAAATCTTGAAGATATTGCGCTCAAATTGCCACAGCTATTCAAAACCTGATATAATCTCGTGCGACAAAGCTGGAGTAAGCCTGATGTTAGATGAGGAACCTTCGAGCAACGTAGACGTATGTATGATTGAGTAGCGATCGTCAGTCGCTAGCAGCAGCTAACTGCTGATTGACAAAGTGATACAGTAGCCTGTAGCTTACGTAGATTTAGGTGTGAAGGAAAAGAAAATCATGGCAGAAGAAAGAATAGCTAGTCAGGTACTTCCTGTATTACCCCAAATAGTGCTACCGCCAACCATCAATTTTGGCAACGCTCCTGCGGGTATCCAGGGTACCAAGTTCAATGACCTCAACGGCAACGGCGTTCGAGAACCGGGCGAACCGGGACTGCGCGATGTCCAAATCTTTATTGACACGAATAACAACACCCAGGTCGATCCAGGTGAACCCTCGACGCTGACAAACGCCAGCGGAAACTTCGTATTTCCAGGCTTGCTTCCAGGCACCTATACAGTCCGGGAAATCTCGCCACCCAGATTCACCCCGACAACTCCCAACCCAGTCGTCGTCACCCTCGCGGGAACTAATGCCACAGTGTTGTTCGGCAATGCTCCCGTCCCGGGCGGTCAGATTATTGGCTGCAAATTCCTCGACGTAGACAACGACGGCTTTCGAGACGGGAGTGAACCCCCGATGGAAAACGTCAGAATCTATATCGATGCCAACAACAACGGTCAGCTAGATGCAGGGGAACGCACTACCTTAACCGATAGAAACGGCGAGTTCCGATTCACTGATTTGCCGGCTGGGCAGTACCGGATTCGGGAAGAGCGCGCCAACGGGCCGGGAACTGAACCGTTAGAAAGAGATTTTCCCCAAAGCACCCCCCCCGGTAGCACCCCCCTGCTTGACGTGAACCTCGGCCCTGGCGAAATCTGGGCCTGCGCTCAAGTAGGCAACACTCCCCTGTACGAAATCCCGATCTTCAAATTCCGGGACGACAACGCCAACGGCATACAAGACTCCGGCGAAGTTGCTCTCTCCGGCATCCCGTTCATCCTCGATTTGAACCGGAACGGCCAAAGAGACGCGGGCGAACCGCAACTGTTCACTGGCGCTGATGGTAGGGCTACCTTTAGAGATTTGAAGGCTGGTAGCTACTCAGTATTGGAAACCTTTGACACATTCATACCCAACCAGCCGCCAATTGCAACTACGCAGAACCCGGTAGAAGTTACAGCCCCCGGGCCCCAATCGCGACAGCAGGGAACACTGCCTTTCATCGTGGCAGATGCAACTGTTCCAGGTGGTCAGCGTGTCGTTGCGGCGAACTTTCCGCCCCCCTTCCCCCCCGTAAACCCGGAACCCGCAGTCTTCTTCACCCCGATTTTGGTAAATCCAGGTAGCGGTGCTGTCGGGAATACGCGCCCCAACATCAATATCTTCAAATACAACGATCAAAACGCTAACGGTCGTTACGAACCGGGCAACACTCTACAGGAAGTCGGCATTCCCGGCGTCACGGTCTACCTTGATGCCAACGACAACGGCGCCCTCGACCCAGAGGAACAATCCCTAGTAACTGATGCCAACGGGCGCGGTGCTTTCACCATCCTGGAACCGGGCAATTATGTGGTTCGAGAAGTGCCACAGGTTGGTTTTAGTCCTACTACTCCGGATCGGGTGCAGTTCAACCTCAGCACTGAAGATGCCAACGTCGTCTTTGGCAACACCCCCAACAGCCGGATCACTGGGTGCAAATTCCAAGACGTGAACGGCAACGGCTACCGAGACGGCTTTGAAAGGCCGATCGCAGGGGTCACAATCTACCTCGACAGCAACGGTAACGACGCCCTTGATGCCGGAGAAGCAAGTACCATCAGCGATGAGTTTGGTCGCTGGGAGTTTGGCAATTTGACCCCCGGTATTTACCGAGTCCGGGAAGTGGTGCCTTCCAATTCTTTCCAAACTACTCAACCACTAGACATCGTTCTGGGCGCAAACCAAACGTTTACTTGTGCTTTGGTGGGCAACGGCCAGTTCGAGGACTTTATCGGAGAAAAATTCCGGGACGACAACCGCAACGGCGTTAAAGATCCGGGCGAACCTCCTTTGGAGGGCATCCCGTTCACCTTGGATTTCAACCGGAACGGCCGCTACGATGCTGGTACCGAGCCTCTGGTAAGGAGTGATGCTAACGGCCAGTTCGTGTTCACCAATTTAGCTCCAGGCAACTATTCGCTCTTGGAAGTTTTCAACGCTCCGGGCATTCCCAACCCGTTCCCCATTCCGACAGGGCCTAACCCTGTTACGTTCTCCGTACCGGGACCAAATACTGTTGTAAGACAGATCGGTGTGTCGGCGCCAATACCGACGGAACAAGGAATAGCTATTCGGAGCATCGATCCGCTGACTGGCGACACGGGTGTGATTGATACTCCAGATAGTCTGACTAACGTCAGTGGCTCAGTCGCTCCACAAGTCAGCTTTGACAACTCGATCGTACTTGAGAATGCTGGTGCGGCTAATATTATTGGCAAGAAGTTGGAAGAGGGGGCACAGGCTGCGATCCTACCGTTTTTAGCAGCTCAGCGTGATGAATCATTGTTCGTCGGTGCTCCTGAGCCTACGAATTTGCTGTTTTAATCTTAAGTTAGGTTTCTAGTTCGAGACTCAGCAATTAGCAACTAGCTTCTTTAAAAAGCACGTCAAATGATGTTTTGACGTGCTTTTTGCTGTTTTGACAATAATTAGAGGCTCGCGGGGCGGGTTTATCGATTTCTTTAATTACCGGAAATATTGTTCGTGAAACCCGCCTCTACAACAAATATATCCCGATGCTCGTAGGGGCGCGTTTTACCGACAATCTTTGAGGAAAACTCACAATTTATATAAACCAACCCGCCACAATCATGGGTTCGGCTGACGGGTGTATTTATCTCTTTAATTACTGTCTTTAGTCGTAGAGCGCGATCGGCAAAAAGAACGATGTCCTACCTCCAGAAAACCTTTATCTATGAAGGTAGAACGTAGAGGAATTTTTTATGCCAACCGAACAGAAGATTAATCCGCCTCAACATCAAGAACAGCAACCCGGTATTGAATCCCAAATGACTCCGCAACCTCAATCCTTCGCGGAGGGATATCGCGGTAGCGACAAATTGCGGGACAAAGTAGCCTTAATTACCGGTGGAGACAGCGGTATCGGGCGTGCAGTGGCTCTTGCATTTGCCAAGGAAGGCGCTAACGTGGTCATCAGCTATCTTAACGAAGATGATGATGCCAAAAAGACCAAAGAGGCGATCGAACAACAAGGCCGACGCTGTATGGCGATCGCCGGCGACATCGGTGATGAAAGCCTCTGTCAAAACCTTGTAGAACAAACAGTTAAAGAATTTGGTAGCCTCGATATCCTCGTCAACAACGCCGCCGAACAGCATCCCCAAGAAAGCATCGAAAACATTACCGCCGAACAATTAGAGCGCACCTTCCGCACCAACATTTTCTCAATGTTTTACCTCACAAAAGCCGCTCTCAAACACCTCAAAGAAGGAAGTGCAATTATCAACACTACCTCTGTCACCGCTTACAAAGGCAATCAACAATTGCTAGATTACTCCTCCACAAAAGGAGCAATTGTTGCCTTTACTCGCTCCTTGTCTCAAAGTTTAGCTGAGAAAGGAATTCGCGTCAACGGAGTCGCCCCCGGCCCGATTTGGACGCCTCTAATTCCTGCAACTTTCCCTGAAGAAAAAGTGGAGAAATTTGGTGCAGACACCGCCTTGGGACGCGCCGGTCAACCCGATGAAGTTGCCCCCAGTTACGTATTTTTAGCTTCAAAAGATTCGTCTTACATGACTGGTCAAATTTTGCATCCCAACGGCGGTTCTGTGATTAACGGCTAGAAATAATAGATACCCGTAGGGACACTCCAAGAGCCCATTAGTGTCAACTTAACGTCAAACCCTTTCAGAGACTGCTGTTTGACTATTAAGCCTAGATCCCCCCTAGCCCCCCTTAAGAAGGGGGGGACAAGAGTGCAGTCAAAGTCAACCCCTACTCCCCTTCTTAAGGGGGATTTAGGGGGATCTAGACTTGGCATAAAACCCATATTTCTCAAGGGTTTTAGTCTTAAGTTGACACCAATGGGCACGGCGCCGTGTCCCTACTGTATCTACTTCATAAACCTGCGATACGCTGTATATTGAACATTTGTGATTTTAGATATTAGATAAAACAGTAATCCCGCCACGTTGGTAGCGGGATTGATAGGTTGCAGTTTAGCTAGTTTTTAGCTCAGCTAGAGCTACAATTAGCTCGCTGCTAAATTATTTCAGGTTAGCCATTTCTTGCTGCATTGTGCTTTTGGCTGCTTTGAATTGAGTAGCCATTTGTTCCATTTGCGCTTCGCTCAAGTTGCGGCGAATTTGAGCGAACATATCGCTTTCTTCTTCTTTAACGTGATCCTGAACTGCTGTTTGGAGCTGTTTGATTTGGGCTTTGAAATCAGAAGAACTGGGGTTCATTGACTTAATCTTGGCGAGCATTTGCTTCATTTCTGCTTGCTCGTTGTACAGTTCTTGAGTGTTGCTGTAGTAGCTGCGAATTGCTGGGTAAACAATTTGTTCTTCTGCTTCTGCGTGGACGCTTAAATCTTTGTACAACTGACCGAAGAATTCTTGCAGTTTTTTCGGATCGTCGGTGCTTGCGATTTCCATAAAGAGGGTATCGGCTTTCCGGTGATCCATGGTGAGGATTTCGGTGATGTTCATCTCATCTTTGCTGCGGGTAACTGCACCGCCGATGATGCCGGTCATGGCGGCCATTGCATCTTGTACGCGGGCCCAAACGCCTTGGTCGGGGTCTTTGCCGGTCAGTTCGCGCACGCCTAAAATTTCGAGAACTCCTTTGAGTTGTTCTTGGTGAGCGCGGTTCTCAAAGTTAACTGTATTGAGCGGGGTAATGGCAGCTTCGATGTCGGCGCCGACTACTTGAGCGGCTTTGTGAATTAACAAGCCAGCCATTGTTTGTTTGTGTTTGAGCAGTTCGTGCTGAGCGACTTTTTCAAACATGGTGAGTTCAGAACCTTGCATGAGTTTCTGAACTTCTTCAATCATTTTTGTGCTGGTTTCTTTGGGCTCGGCTTGAATGCCGTATTGCACGATCGTAGTTTCTAATACGCCCAAGTTTTTGCGATCGTCTTCGAGCATATCCCGGAAGCGCTGGGCTAGTTCGGAGTCGTTACAGGAATTGATGAATAATTGCTCGTTGGCGATCAACAGGTTTTGCAGCGCTTTCATGTCTGCTAATTTAGTTGCGATCGCTTGGCGCTTGGTATCTTCTAAGGTAGCTACCATCTGTCGTTTCTCCTCTCAATGTCTTTAGTGTTCTTACATCTCTTAATTTATTGAAATATTCTGATAACATCCTCTTTCTCCCGACTGATTCATTAATATCCCGCGCAACCTATTGACTTTTGAGCAAAAAAATGGTAATTAATTAAGGCTAAGGTCGTTTTAAAAAAAATCAAAAATTACCCTTAATAACAACTGACAACAGTCAACTGACAAGGGCCAACTGACAAGGGCCAACTGACAACTGACTTTTGTATCAATTAATCCCGATCGCATAGCTGGAAGGCGCTACCATAGTTGCAGCCGAAGTTAACTAAAGTTTAAGAATAACTAGCTTGTCTCAACTGCTCACTGCTTTAGAGTTCCCAGCCAATGTCTGGAAGCTGAATAATGGGTTAACGGTCATTCACCAGCGGATTTCGGCCACACCGGTGGTCGCGCTAGACGTGTGGGTGAGGGCTGGCGCTACGCTGGAGCCGGATTCTTGGTCTGGAATGGCTCATTTTCTAGAACACATGATATTTAAAGGGACGGATTCGATCGCCCCTGGAGAATTTGACCAGGTAATCGAAAATCGGGGCGGTGTCGCCAATGCAGCTACAAGTCACGACTACGCCCATTTTTTCGTCAACGCTGCGGCCGATTATTTAGCAGAAACAGCGCAGCCGCTGGCAGAATTGCTGCTGCGGGCTTCGATTCCGGATCAGGAATTCGATCGCGAGCGAGATGTGGTGCTAGAAGAAATCCGTCAAGCTCAAGACAATCCCGATTGGCTGGGTTTCCAAGCCATGATGGAAACAGTTTATCAGCGTCATCCCTACAGGCGATCGGTATTGGGAACCGAAGAGTTGCTGATGTCGCGAACTCCCCACGAAATGCGCTGTTTCCATCGATCGCACTATCAGCCGGAAAATATGACAGTGGTGGTAGTCGGGGGAATTGATGAACAACAGGCCAGAGATGTTACGGGGAAAGCTTTTGAGCAGTTTTCCGATCGGTGGGATTGTCCCAAATTTACCGCAGAGGCGGAACCGCCACTGATAGAAATTCGCCGTCAGGAACTCTGTCTCCCGCGATTGGAACAAGCGCGGCTGATGATGGCGTGGACGGGGCCGGGAGTTGAACACTTGCAAAGTGCTTGCGGCTTGGATTTGCTGTCGGTGTTGCTCGCAGACGGGCGGACTTCGCGTTTAGTCAGGGAACTGCGGGAAGAATTACAATTGGTAGAGGCGATCGACAGCACTTTCTCGTTGCAACGGGAATCGAGCTTATTTACTATCAGTGCAGTCTTGGACGCAAAGGATGTCGAACAGGTGGAATCTCGGATTTGCGATCGACTTTGGGAATTGCAGTCTGAGCCAGTTTCCGAGGTAGAATTGCTCCGGTGTAAGCGTTTGCTGTGCAACGATTTTGCTTTCTCGCTCGAAACGCCGGGACAGCTAGCCGGTCTTTACGGATATTACAATACGATCGCCACTGCGGAAGTAGCGCTTAGCTATCCCACCAGAATTCAATCATTTGGGCCATTAGACCTCCAGCGCCTAGCTCAACAATATCTATCTCCTCGACGGTATACGGCCGTGGTACTCAAACCAATCTAATTGGTAAATCGGTGAATATAAATATCTTTTATACCAGATAGAGGTTCGGCGTTTGTCCGGGGTTCTCTGTGCTTGTGGCGCACCGTACCGAATAGAGGTTCGGCGTTTGTCCAGGGTTCTTTGTGCTTGTGGCGCACCTTAAAGGATAGATATTGTTACATTTAGGAATGAGAATTAAATAACTTACAGTCTTGAAAGTGGGGTGTCCCGCCCGCCCTTTTTGGACGGGCGGGACGCCCATCCCACAATAACAATTAAAATTGTAAGTTATTTAATTCGCGATCCTTCGATGTTGTGCGTCAAACCCTTCCCGGTATGACATCATACAATATGCAAATGGAAAATAGAAAAATGGCAATAGAGTAATTACCAATTATCCATTACCTATTCCCAATTACCCATTCCCAATTACTAAGTAAATTAATCATGAAAAATGAAGTACAGCGCACGGTTTTAGACAACGGTATTGTTGTCTTAGCAGCAGAAAATCCAGCAGCAGATATTATTGCAGCTAGGATATTCCTGCGGGCCGGTAGTCGCTACGTGCAGCCGGAACAAGCAGGATTGTGTCACTTGCTGTCGGCGGTAATGACTAAGGGAACCGATCGACTGTCTTCGCTGGAAATTGCCGAGCGTGTAGAATCGGTGGGAGCGAGGTTGAGTGCCGACTCTACTACAGACTATTTTTTAGTGAGTTTGAAGACGGTTTCTGCGGATTTTGAGGAGATTTTGGAGTTAGCGGCGCAATTGACGCGATCGCCCACTTTCCCGGAAGCTGAAGTCGAACTCGAACGCCGCATTGCCATATCAGCAATTCGATCGCAACAAGAACAGCCATTTGCGATCGCATTCGAGCAATTGCGGCACTCGATGTACAAGGAACACCCCTATGCTTTCTCTCCCTTGGGCACGGAAGCTACTATGTCAAAGCTCACTAGAAACGAGCTCGAAGAGTTCCACAAAACCTATTTCCGTCCCGATAATGTAGTTATTTCTGTAGCCGGCAGAATATCGACCGAAGATGCGATCGCCCTGATCGATCAAACTTTTGGCTCCTGGAAAGCGCCTTTAACACCCCTGCCAACTTTAACCGTCCCCCCCCTATCACCCTCCCCTCAATCGGTCGTTACCGCGCAAGATACGCAGCAATCAGTGATTATGCTGGGCTACCTCGCACCCTCTGTCAAAAATCCAGACTACGCAGCGATTAAATTGCTGAATACTTATTTGGGTAACGGTTTGTCGAGCCGGTTGTTTGTGGAATTGCGGGAAAAGCGGGGCTTGGCTTACGACGTTTCTGCGCTGTACGCGACGCGCTTGGACACGGCTCAGTTTGTGGTGTACATGGGTACGGCGCCGGAAAATACAACGACTGCTTTTGAAGGATTGCGCGCCGAAGTCGATCGGCTCGCCAACACCGAACTAAGCGACGAAGAATTGCAAGCTTGCAAGAATAAAATGCTCGGTCAATATGCTTTAGGAAAACAAACCAATTCGCAAATTGCCCAAGTTTTAGGCTGGTATGAAATTTTGGGATTGGGAATTAAATTTGACCAGCAATTTCAAGAAGAAATTGCACAGGTGACAGCTTCACAAGCGCGGGATGCTGCTAAGAAATATTTTGTAGAACCATATATTTCTTTGGTGGGCCCGGAGGCAGCGATTACACAGTTGGTGGTGGCGGCTGTTTGTTGAGTAGGAAATTGGCGATCGAACTTTTCAAAAGTTCGATCGATGCGATCGTCCGCTATTTCTAGGAATGTAAAATGAATGTTTCGCGTTGCGGCGTAAGAGATGAAAATGGGGCATAGGGCATAGGGCATAGGGTAATGGGGCATCGGTAACGGTTTGATCCGTCACACATCGCGTATTCAATCTGATAGACATCTCCCATAATTCTTGTGGAACAGGCATCCTGCCTGTTCAAAACAGGCTTTTTAGGAGATGTCTGATATACTAAAAGAATTGATTGGGCTAAGTTGAGCTATGACCATTGCGATCGACCAACCAATACAACAGAAGCCACTCAGCTTTGACGAGTTTATCGCCCGTTATGGTGGCGATAACCGCTATGAACTGATCGATGGAGAAGTATTCGACTTGGAACCAACAGGCCCTCATGAGCAGGTTGCAGCCTTCATTAACACAAAAATTTGTGTCCAGATCGACGGAACAGGCTTACCTTGGTTTGTCCTTCAGCGGGGACTATTGCGCCCTTCAAATATTGGTATGACAGCATTTCGACCTGATGTTGCAGTTGTCGATCGAGATGAACTTACCAAAGAACTGTTTTGGTCTGACGAGTCGATCCTGACACTGGGCACTTCGATTAAATTTGTGGCAGAAGTTGTTAGTAGCAACTGGCAAAATGATTATTCCCGTAAGGTCGAAGACTACGCAGTTTTAGGTATTCCTGAATATTGGATTGCAGACTACGCAGGATTAGGTGGTACTCAACACATTGGGAAGCCCAAACAACCCACCCTCTCTATCTGCACTTTAGTGAATGGGGAATATCAAATTCAGCAGATTCGGGGCAATCAGACCATCGTCTCTCTAACTTTCCCAGATTTAAAACTGACTGCTGAACAGGTGTTGATGGCTGGCAGGTAAAATCACTACAACACGTAGGATATATTAGGATATATTCTTCAGATAAAGGTAGGTTTAGCCACAAGGTTTGAGTAGACAGTTCGCGATCAATCTAATTCCTATGCAACGTAGGGTTATGCTGAGTGCTGAGTTTTATTATTCTCTATATATTGGCGTAAAACGTTATTAATTAAAGTTTTATACTGTGAGTCTTGAGCCTCACACCACTGCTTCACATCTGGATCGAGCTGAACTAAGGATCGCGAATTAAATAACTTACAATTTTAATTGTTATTGTGGGATGGGCGTCCCGCCCGTCCAAAAAAGACGGGCGGGACGCCCATCCCACTTTCAAGAGTGGAAGTTATTTAATTCTCATTCCTTATTATCCGAAGATACCTGCGCTACAACCGAAAAAACCTAGTGAGACTTCAATTGAACCTTTTCTGTTCCCGATCGGTCTAAATTCAAGACAGACCCATCAGGTCTAATTTATATGTACTTCGTAAAGCACTTTCAGATTAAAAAAGAGCTGACTCCCTGGCTTAGCGGACTCCTCGCCACATCCCTGCTTGCAGGAGTCGGCTACACAGCTTACAGCCAGTTAACAGTCAAATCCAGCCGCGAAACCAGAGGCAGGGAAAAAACCGTTGCTGTCGAAAGGGTGAACCTGCCGATTACAATTTCGGCAAACGGCACAATTGTACCCGAACGTTCCGTTAACGTCAGCCCCAAAACTTCAGGAATGCTCAAAAGTTTGCTTGTCAATGAAGGAGATAGGGTTGAACAAGGGCAGATTCTCGCCTACATGGACGACTCCAACCTCCAAGGGCAACTTACCCAAACTCGCGGACAACTCGCAGCCGCCGAAGCAAACCTGGAAAAATTGGTCAACGGCACTCGAACCCAGGACATTGCTGTGGCTAAGGCAGTGTTAGCAGAACAACAGGCAAGTCTGGAAAAATTGCTCAACGGCAATCGAACCCAAGACATTGCTGTAGCTGAGGCAGCGTTAGCTGAACAACAAGCAAGTCTGGAAAAATTGCTCAACGGCAATCGAAGCCAGGATATTGCCGTAGCCGAGGCACAACTAGCTGAACAACAGGCAAATTTACAAAAATTGCTTAAGGGCAATCGCCCTGAAGACATCGCCCAAGCAGTCGCCCAACTCAGAGATGCCGAATACGCCAAAAACCAAGCAGAGGAAGACTTTCAGAGAAATCAGGAACTCTACAATGCCGGAGCCATTGCTTTGCAAATTGTCAACAACTCCCGCACCGCGCGCGATCGAGCTCAAACGCAAGTCAGACAAGCCGAACAAGCTGTAGCTTTGCTGCAAGCGGGTGCTCGCCCCGAAGAAATCGCTTCAGCGCGGGCTGCTGTCGAGCAAAAACGGCAAGCTTTGACCCTAGCGCGATCGGGGGCACGCCCGGAAGACATCGCTGCAGGGCGGGCTGCTGTGGAGCAAAAACGGCAAGCTTTGGCCCTGGCGCGATCGGGCGCACGCCCGGAAGACATCGCTGCGGGGCGGGCTGCTGTGGAGCAAAAACAGCAAGCTTTGGCCCTGTTAGAAGCTGGTTCCCGCCCCGAAGACATCGCCCAAGCCCGCGCCCAAGTTCTCGCCGCTAGAGGCAGCCTGCAAAGCGTTCAAGCCCTGATCGACGACACTGTGCTACGGGCTCCTTTCACCGGCACTGTCACCCGCAAGTACGCCGATCCGGGCGCTTTTGTGACTCCCACGACGGCAGGTAGTGCGGTTTCTTCGGCGACTTCTTCTTCTATTTTGTCCTTAGCTTCCAAAAATCAATTAGTAGCAAACGTAGCAGAAACTAATATTTCTCAGATTCAGATCGGCCAGGCTGCGTCTATTCAAGCCGATGCTTTTGCGGGAAAGACTTTTGCAGGTAAAATCACTCAAATTTCGCCTCAGTCGATCGTCCAGCAAAATGTGACAAGTTTTGAGGTAAAAGCGGCAATTATTAATGATGATAAACAAATGCTGCGATCGGGAATGAATGTGAATGTTGAGTTTAAGGCTGGTGAACTTAAAAATGTTTTGGTAGTTCCGACTGCGGCAATTGTCCGCCAACAAAGGGAAACGGGGGTTTTTGTTCCCGGTGGAGAAGATGGCAAACCTGCTTTTATGCCGATTAAGACTGGTATGACGGTGGATGATAAGACGGAAGTGCGATCGGGTTTGAAAGGAGATGAAAAAGTGCTGCTTAGTTTACCCCCCGGATTGCGGCCTAGATCCCAAAATCCATCGTCGGGTGGAATTCCGGGTTTGCAACCGGGTGGGGGAAGGCGCTTGCGTTAGTAGTTAGTCCGCGCAGTAGGGGCTAGTTGGTTCGTCGCAGAGTCCGCTAGTTCGTCGCAGAGTCCGCCAGGGATTGAAATCCCTGTCTCATAGCGAAAGTCCTCTGAAAGAGGACTGAAGAGTTAGTTGATGTAGATCGGTTTTAGACGAATTTTCAGTCGGTTTCAACCGACTGTCTTCTATGAGACGGGGGTTTCAACCCCCGGCGGATCGTGCCAAAAATCATATCGTTTCTGGCTGCATCATCAGACGAATTTTCAGTCGGTTTCAACTGACATCTTGCAGCAATATCAATAAGAGGATTTTTCGTGGGTTCGGGCGGGTTTATAGAACCTATTTGCAAGCTTTAAGCCTGTTGGCGAACCCGCCCCTTGTATCTTAAAAGAGTGCGTCAGTCGATCGCCACGTCATTGATTCGATCATACCGACAATCAGGCGATTGTACCGACAATCAGGCGATCGAGCCGACAAGTGGGCGATCGTACCGACAATCAGGCGATCGAGCCGACAAGTGGGCGATCGTACCGACAAGTGGGCGATCATACCGACAATCAGGTGATCGAGCCGACAAACAGGCGATCATACCGACAAACAGGCGATCATACCGACAAACAGGCGATCATACCGACAATCAGGCGATCAAACCGACAATCAGGCGAGC